>JBFMEF010000045.1 GCA_040753495.1 Candidatus Zixiibacteriota bacterium | reverse complement strand
TGGAATCTAATCCCCCCTTTGGCGGGACCGCGAACAATCGAATGCTGCACGCGGTATCCGGTGAACATCCGAAAGGAGCCGTCATCCATTTGCACCGGAAGCTTGACAATGGTGCTGCGCCGCGGATACTTGATAAATTCGAGCAGTTCTTTGGCAATATTTAGCTTGCTTGCCGCCTGGTCAAACTGCTTCATCACATTTTCAAAAGTGGAAACCGGAACATCGACCGATTTCAATCTCTCGTGGACTGTCATCTGTTTTTATCTCCTGAAAATTTTCTGCTGTTTGCGGTAACGATGGGCATCGATGAGGCATCCAGAAAGCGCCAGAGACGGTCGACGCCACGGGTAATGCCGATTCGGGGGGTAGTTACGATTTTTCCGGGGCGGTATCCGCGGTCCTCAAGATAAAGAGTCTGGCCGGTCAGGTCGATGCCATTCTGACGGCGGGTCAAACCGAAAGCACGGCACAATTTTCCGGGACCATTTGCCAGTTTCTGCCGATACCCCTGGGGGAAATTCTTTTTCATATATTCAATACCTTCATCCGGTTCGGCGCCGCGCAGAAGCACCGCCGCCGGGAAGCCCGGTTGTTCCGTCACGACATTCAGGCAGTAATACATGCCATAAATGAAATAGATATAGGCGTGACCGCCGATGCCGAACATTATTCTATTGCGCTCGGTTTTGCCGACTGCGGCATGGCAAGCCGGGTCGTCTTCGCCAATATATGCTTCTACTTCAACCAGCCGGGCGGAGAAAAGTTTCGCGCCGTTATCGTAAAGAAGATACTTTCCTATCAAGTCGCGGGCGACCTCCAGGGTCGGACGCAGATAGAACTCACGATTAAGCTTTCGCGCGGGAGTCATGAAGGGAGTTATTCATCGCAATATGGAAACAGTTCGTAAGCAACGCCGGCCGCCACCTCGAAATCAAACGCCAGTTCCTCCGGCTTATGGGCATCGGAGCCGATGGCGGCGATACGAACCCCGGCTTGTCGCGCCAGATTGACAATCTCCATCGAGGGGTAATACTCGCTGTGGCCCCGGCGCAAAGCCGCGGTATTTATCTCAATGCCAAGGTTATATTCGGCCATTGTCTCCAGGACAGGTTCCACGCGACCCCGATGCACGGCGAGTACCTCATTTCCGTAAAAACCGATTCCATATTTCTTATACACATCCAGATGCGCCAGGCAGTCAAAGAGAGCGCTTTTTGCCGCCTTTTTGACCAGCGCAAAATATTTGTCGGCCATTTCCTCGACACTGAATCGGGAAAAACAGGCTTCATACCGGCTCTTGCAGCAAACACAGATATCGTCAATATCATGAATGGCGACCAGTCTGTAATCAAAGGGGAACTTCCGGAACAGCGACGCTATTGGCTCCTCGCACCCTTCCCAGTAACCGACTTCAATGCCGCATTTCACTTCCAGACCGAGCGGGAAATATTTCTCCTGAGCGGCGCGGACATCATCATAATATCTCTGCACTGTCTCTATCGAGAGAGGCAACGATTTGCCGTCAACACGCATTACCCTCTCCCCTTCCGGTCCGCGGGGATTGGAATCATAATGGGTGGTAAAACAGATTTCCACCAGATTCTTTTCCAGCGCCGTAGCGCAATATTCCTCAATCGTGCCGGTGGCATCGATGGAATAATCCGGGTGGATATGGTAATCGGCGAGAGCCATTCCGCTAAAACTCATAATTTGTCCTTCTTAAACAAATCTTCTTCCGGTCAGAAAGGGGTTGTTTTTCCGCTCTTCCCCCACGGTGGTGGCGGGACCATGTCCCGGGTAGCAGATGATGTCATCGGGTAGAGTAAGGATACTTTTTTCTATGGAGGAAATTAATTTTTCGTAGTCGCCGCCGGGAAGATCGGTCCGACCTATGGAATAATTGAACAGGGTATCGCCGCAAAAGAGAAAGCGGCCGCTGACATAGCAGACTCCTCCAGCGGTATGCCCGGGGGTTGCCAGCACCGAGAACTTGACTCCGCCGATATCAAGAGTATCGCCATCTCTGACGACAAAATCTGCCGGCGGACACGTTATCGGATAGCCATAAAGGGCAGAGACATTCGCCGAGGGGGACTCCAGAAGAGGTTCATCCCCTCTACCAATATAATGCGGGATATTCAGCCGCTTTTTTATCGCCGGCAGAGCGGCAATATGGTCGCCATGTCCATGCGTTAGAAGAATCGCTTCCGGGAGCATCCCAAGCTCATCTATTCGACTCAGAATCAATTCCTCATCTCCGCCCGGGTCAATTATCGCCCCTTTCCTGGTAGAAGAATCAAAAACCAGATAGCAATTAACCTCAAAGGGACCGACTATAACTGTATCAATGGTCATTTTTACCGGTAAATATACGGATTTTTCTGGCGGGAAGATATCGAAACAGCCAGCAATGTCAAACTATTTATGCTGAGGGGAGATTTGAGTAGGGAGAAGTCGAACTAAGGCAGGTCAATAGTAATAATTGCCGAAAATCCAGTGGTCATTGTATCCGTCCACGACCGCAATCCATTTGTTGGGACCTATTTGAATCGGGTCGAGTTGATGCATTCCGTCCGCATTCCACCCTTTCCCGGATTCACGGAGAATCGGGCTGTTGGGTAGTTCAATCTGAGCAAACGAGGTAGTGGTAAGTTCGGTAATCTCAAAGGCTTTCAATTGCCGGCCATATGTCTGATGGCAGTCCTGAACATAGCGAATAATGCGGTCCCCAAAAGCAGCAATTCTCCCGCCGGGTCGGCCGCGACGGAAGCTGTGATTGACCACCGGACTCTGGGGATGGATTGTCCAGGGACCAAGCGGAGTATCGGCAAAATAGAGATTGGTCGAATAGTTGTTAGTGCAGGCAAATAACCACCATTTGCCATCATGCTCAAAAATGGTCGGGTCGACCAGGCGGTCATGAATCAGGGTGGAAACAACTTCCCATTTAAAGGGAAATTCTACCGCCTTATAAAGCCGGACACCAAACGCCCGGGCTGATTCCGGAATCATATAGTACTCATCATTCCATTTGAAAACATGAGGGTAAGATAAATGAAACGGCTCATCCAGAACGACCTGCTTGTACTCCCATTGAAGGGCGTCGGAGCTGACGGCAACCCCAATATCCCCCTGATTGGTCATGGCATTAAGGATTTCGATGAACAGATAAAAACTGTCTTTTTCTCGGACCATGAAGGGGTCGGCCACAAAGACAGCAATGACATCGGTGATGTCGTGACGGGTCAGTACCGGGTTGGTAATCCCCTCTGCCGGTTGAAAGACCGAGAGCGAATCGCCGGTATAGATGCCGACCGACCATTCGCCGACAGTGGAGACATACGGGATATTCGGCAGTTGCCCCAATTTATAGCCAAGATAGAGACCGGTCAGTAGAATGACCAGCGCGCCCAGGACAAAGTATTTTCTCCGTTTGGGTCGAACTGCCGGGAGAACCCTGCCGATTTCGGTTTCGCGAACTACCGGGGTTTCGACTTTCTTAAGCCAGGTCCAAAACATACTGTTGTTTAGCGAAGCGAGCTAATTTCTTTCTGTTAAAGTCAATCTGCTGTCAGCCAGTGGGCTTAATGTCTGCAATATCGAGCAAAACATAGACCAAATTTGTTTTATTTATCGGCAATTATCGAAAAATATTGAATCACTGGCGCTAAGGCCGGTAAGAATATCGCCCCTTCAAAGAACTTTGACGACGATCAAAAATGTTTGCCACTGAATCTCGGAATCTATCTAAAATTGTATGATGGTATTTTCTGACTAAAATATAACAGGATTTGAAAATTTAGCAATTAATTTATAGCTTCCGGAGGGAAAGATGCGAAAGAGCGGTCATAGTACAACCCCCTGTCAAAATCTGTCACAATGGTAGTCGGATTAGGAGTAATGAGGGCGAATAGTCATTGACATCTTCGTACCATTATGGTATGGTTGCATAGCATTTCACAATAATAGCAGAGAATCCCAAGATATATGCCTTACTTTTCTACTATAAGGATGCTTTCCAGGGTGCCGTCTTTGCGAAAAGCGGAACGACTGGATAGAGAAGACCTGAAAGCACTTCAGGAAAGGCGGTTTCGGGCTCTGCTTCGGCATACGCTTACCCACTCCCCGTTTTATATCGAGCATTACCGCCACCACGGGCTTGACCCCCTGAAGCCTGAAAAGCTCTCCCTGGGGGAGCTTCCGACCGTGGATAAGAACTTGATGATGGAGAATTTTGACCGTTTCACTACGGACCGAACCCTTAATCGAAAGGAGCTGGAGAGATTTATTGGGGAAACTACTTCGCCGGAAAGCAAATTTCGAGGGCAATATACGGTCATTCATACCTCCGGCTCGAGCGGGACAATCGGCATCTTTGTCTATGGCCCGGGCGACTGGGCAATGGCAAAAGCGATGGCTCTTTCGCGGGTCAGCAAAGTGAAACCATCCTTATTCAAAAAGACCCGCTACGGTTTTATCGGCGCCACCGAGGGGCATTTTGCCGGAGTCAGCATGTCGCAGGAGGCGCGCTCGGTGATGCAGTATCTTCCGCTCTCAATAAATGACCCGCTGGATACAATCTGCGGTCGGATTCAGAAGTTTCAGCCGGAATTTATTATGGGGTATGCCTCGGCGGTCAATCTCCTGGCGCAGCTTCAAAGAGAGGGGGCGATTTCGATTTCGCCAAAGCGGGTGGTCTGCTCCGGTGACAGCCTGACCGAAGGGATGCGACAGAATATCCGGGGGGCGCTGGGGGTGGAGCCGATAAATTTTTACGGGGCATCAGAAGGGATATCGATCGGGATTGAATGCAATAAGAAACACCGGATGCATATTTTTGACGACTGGTTCATTCTGGAGGTGCTGGATGAGAATTTTCAACCGGTAAAAGAGGGGGAACCGGGGCAGGTTTATCTGACCAATCTTTACAATTATACCCAGCCGCTGATTCGCTATCGAATAAAGGATGAAATAGTGGTCAGTGAAAAAAGATGCGAGTGCGGCAGACCGTTTCGGGTTATCGACAGAATTGCCGGCAGGCAGGAAGATTTTCTCTGGTTTACCCGGAAGGACGGCCGCCAGGAGTTTATTCATCCGATAGTTCTCGCGGAGTTTTTTGTGCCGGGGCTGGTGACTTTTCAGTTTCGGCAACCATCAAATGAGAAACTGGTAGTCCGGGCGGTAGTGCGAGAGGGAGAAGAGACTGTCGCGCCGGCGATTGTGAAGCGGGTGAAAGAGATACTGGCGCATAAGCAGTTGGCGGAGATGGTCTCGGTGGAGGTGGAAATAGTGGAGCGGATAGACGTTGACCGGATGACCGGCAAGTTTCGTTTGATAGTCCCCAAAGCCAGGTAGGATGCACATATAAGTCGGGTTCTGGGTCCGAACCAGGTGGGCTGTGGGTCGCGTGATGAAGAAAAACCCGACACTCACCTCCTGTCGATTATCATCATTAGAGTGCACGGGACCTTTATTGGTGCCCGTTCCGTCATCAGACCGACCGATAGAGTGAACATTCGAGGCGCGAATCCAAACCGGGGATTGGTTGTATAGAGAGGGGGGAACTCCTACTCCACAAATGCGATTATAGAGGTAAATGATTGATGCAGGAGGATTCTTTATGAGCAAGCCATCATTTCTGAGCCTGGGGGCAGCCATCTTAGCGATTCTCGCTTTATTGGGATGCAGTGATAACGGAAATCCACTGGCGCCGTACCAGCCGGAAATAAACAATGCCACGGATAACTTCCAATTTCAGGCGACCGCAATGCGGAATGTCAATTTTTCCATGGATTACATCTGGCGCAACACCGGCGATACGGCCACGGTAAATCAGTCGGCGAGCGCGGGGCTCACCGGTACCGCTACTTTAGAAATTCTGGACTCATTGGGAACGCAAGTCTACAGCCGCAGTCTCAAGGATAATGGTACATTCGGCACCAGTCAGAGATTGCCGGCGGAACCAGGGCCATGGATTTTAAGAGTACGCCTGGTCAAGGTAAGCGGTACGCTGAATTTCCGGGTCCAGAAGTCGTCGTAAAAAATCTGATATTCCGTCAGGATACCGCGTGAAGCGGGACCGACGGCGCGGGAAGAGCGGCAGGTCACGCTTCCGCCTGCGGCGGAAACTAAGACCTGCCGGAACGTTGAATCCCGCGTGAAGCGGGACTGACGGCGCAGAGAAGAATGACACGAGCCGCCAGTGGGTGGAATCGAAAGGCTCATGCCCTGAAGGACTTCGACTGTAAGACAGAGTTTACCCCGTGAACCGGTATGAAGCGATGCGGCGGTATTTGCCGTTCTTCCGGTTCATCATCTTCTCCATAATGAACTCCCGCCGAACCCGGCAGTAGTCGTCATGAAAACGGGTGATGGTCTCATTGACCTCTTTTTCCGTGTAGATGCGGTTCAGTTCGAACTGACGAAGGATATGCTCAAGGATATAGACCCGCTTCTTGCGCTGGACCGGAAGAGCATCAATCTTGCCGTTCTTCATAAAACGGCTGACCACCAGTTCGCCGGGATTCTGGCGGTGACGGTTGGAGCAGCGGTCAAGCCATGCCATCAGGTCGGCCTCGGTGACTCGCCAGTCTTTGCCCAGTTTATAGGCGACCAGTTCCCCCGACTGCAGTTTGCGGGCGATGACCTGAACATTCATCTTGAGCAGGTCAGCAAGTTCGTTAGTGGTATAGAACTTAAGTGGTTTGGTGGCATTGTCAGTCATAAATCACCTCATATTTTTGCGGAATATAAGGGATTTTAACGGATTGTCAAGGATAATATCATATTAATCCGAATGAAGTAGTGTTGCCCATCGATGTCGGGTGTTCTGCCGAAGGGCGGAGCCGCGCGCAGGAATGAGCGGATTCCATCGGAATCCCGCGTGAAGCGGGACCGACGGCGCGAGAAGAGCGGCAGGTCACGCTTCCGCCATCGGCGGAAACTAAGACCTGCCGCAACGTTGAAGGGCTCCTGACGGCGTAGTTAAAATATCGAGCAAGACGGTTCGAGCGCGAAATTAGAAGTTGTCAAGTCCGCTCGACCGGCACGCAATAGGCCACCGTGGTCGAGGGACTGTGCTTCCCCCGATTTGTGGGACACGTAAATAAGCATAACTGTTTTCATTTTCGAAATCAACCGGGCTTAAGTATTTCAGAGTTGAGTGTCGTCTTTGACGATTATAATATATCTCAATCC
>JBFMEF010000044.1 GCA_040753495.1 Candidatus Zixiibacteriota bacterium | reverse complement strand
CTGACCACCATTTCGGGGGGACTAATGCCGCTCGGGATGGGGCTGGCGGGGGTAATTGCCGATATGACCGGACAGAGAATACCGCTGATTTTCACGGTGAGCGGTGTTCTGGTATTGCTGACAGTGGCGGCGCTCATACGGTCGAAAGAATTCAGGATATTCATTGCCTTCGAAAAAGAAGAAACATTAATACAAGATAGATAATGACCAATTAGAGGAGTTTATGGAGAAATCGATTTCAAGACAGATTGCCGAGTTTGCGGTCAGGCTTAAATACGAGGAGCTTCCCCGTGAAGTACTTGACGAAGCCAAGCGATATCTGTACGACTCTGTCGGGTGCGCCTACGGCGCTTATCATACTAAAGATGTCAATATCATGCGGGACGTCTACCGGGAAATGGGGGGAAAAGAAGAAGCGACACTTTTTGCTTTCGGGGACAGGATGCCGGCGGTCAACGCCACCCTGGTGAACTCTCTGATGATACGGGCGCTCGATTTCAACGATATCTACTGGAAAGAAGACCCCTCGCATCCCTCGGATATAATTCCGGCGGCGCTAACTGTTGGCGAAATGGTTGGGGCATCAATGAAAGAGGTCATTGTCGGCATCGTGTTAGCCTATGAGTTTGAGCAGAGGCTCTGCGAGTTTGCCGTACCGGGGGTACGGGAAAGGAAATGGCATCATGCAACTTTGACACAGTTTGTTTCTCCGGTAGTGGCAGGGAAACTTCTCGGTCTTACGGTGGACCAGATGGTGCATGCCATTGGAATTAACGGCTCGCATAACCATACTATCGGGTGCCCCACCGCGGGACAGTTAACGATGATGAAGAACACGGTTGACCCGATGGCGGTGCAGAGCGGCGTTTTTGCGGCGCTGATGGCGAAAAGAGGATATACCGGCACGGAGAAGGTCTTCGAAGGGAAGGAAGGGCTGATGGATGTCTTCGGTCCTGCCTGGGCGGTGGAAAAGCTTACCGGCGGACTCGGTGAGAGATATAAAATTCTGGAATGCAGTATGAAGGCGTTTCCAACCGAGGCGCTGACGCATACCCATATCACCGCAACGTTGAAAGCGGTACGGAATAATAATATCAACTATGACCAGATTGAAAGCGTGACCGTGACAACTATCGCGCGGGCTTGTGATATCCTTTTTGACCCGCATAAGTATCGCCCGGAATCGCGCGAGACGGCCGATCACTCTCTCCCCTATTGTATCGCCGCCGCTTTAGTTGACAAACAGATAACGACGCAGTCATTCTCGGAAGAGAAACTGAAAGATAAACGAATCTGGGAGGTTATCGACAAAATCAAAGGAGAGGCATCGGTGGAATTCGAGAAGATGTTTCCGGCGAAGCAACCCTCGCGAGTAGTAGTGAGAACCAAAGACGGGCGGGAGTACGCGGAATATCTGGAGTATCCCAAGGGTGACCCGCGTGAACCGATGACGATGGATGACCTGCAGGCAAAATTCAATGCCCTCTCTTCAAAATTGATGGACTCCAGAAGGCAGAAACAGATTCAAGAGATGATTTTCTCCTGCGAGAATTATACAGCCCGCGATTTCATGAAGGGACTGGTGATTTAGAGCATACAAGTTTTTCAGTTCTGTAAATGCCGGACTTAATTTGTACGAAGTGGTACAGATTATGTCCGGTTTTTTTATTTATCTCCTCTGTTACTCTATAGCGCTTGACAGAAAAGGGAAAGTTTTGTACTGTCGTATTTGTGAAATAAATCACTAAGAATTACTTTATGAGACTCAGGAGGAGACAGGTGTTAGCAACAAGGAAAGAACCCAAATTCGGGCTGAGATTAGGAGTGACGCTGGCAATCGTGCTGATATTGCCGTTGTCAATTTTGGCACAGGGAGAGCCGAAGACCGGCGACCATGCTTTGGGGACAATTCCGTATGACAAGTATGATACCCCCGAATACTGCGGAGCATCGTGCCACACTGATTTCTATCAGCAGTGGCGGCAGGCGATGATGTCGCAGGCATATACGCATCACTGGGACGAAATCGAATATTTTAAACTGGCCGTTCCTCACGCTGAAAAGGACTCGATAGTATCCGGCGTCAAAGCCGGCTGCAACGGATGCCATGCGCCGATCTCGTTTTTGGCCGGGGATGTTCCACCGCCGCGGCCGGAAGCTAAAAGCCGCGCCAATGAATCGGTGTCGTGCGACCTCTGTCACACCGTGATTGGACACAGCGGCGACACCCCCTACAATTTCAATTTTATCGCTTCACCGGGGAACAAAAAGTACGGTCCGCGCGACCAGGGGGATTCGCCGGCGCATGAAATGGTAAAATCAGACTTTCTGGCAAAGGCGGAATTCTGCGGTGTCTGTCACAATGAAATGAGCCCTTACGGTGTCTGGGTAAAATCGACGCATCTGGAATGGAAGGAAGGTCCCTATGCGGCCGAGGGAGTCCCCTGCCATAAATGTCATATGACCTACGCGCCGATGGCGACAGCGTCAATGGGGACAAATTACCCGGATGCCCGGCAGCATCTGTTCCACGGGGCCCACGACCCGGGAAAAGTGCGGGGAACAGTCGAACTGAGGATTCATCCTGATATTCGAGAGGCGCAGCCGGGCGAGACGGTCAAGCTGACGTGCGCTCTTTTCAATCAGAAAACCGGTCATAAGTTTCCCACCGGCTCGGTGGAAGACCGAATTCTCTGGCTTCATGTGGAAGCCAAAGATGCCGCCGGAAATGTTTATCATCTGAAAGTTGACCCAAAAGGTTTCGATGGCGAGGAATATACGATAGCGTCCGATGCGCTGGCATATCAGGATATGGGAATTGCTCTGAACGACCCGAATTTCGCGGGAGTGTCGCGCGACGGCGTGCCGGTCGGCGACCGAATCTTCCGGATGCCTTATTTTGATCCCCAGGGAAGGATGACTATCCAGCAGTGGAACACCAAGTCACTGGGGGTCGATTATCGACTGGGACCGCGGGAGACGAAACTGGAGACTTTCACGTTCGCTCTTCCGATAGAGGCGGCGCCGGGCGAAATGACGATAACGGCGACGCTTAATTATCAAAAGCTGGTAAAACCGGTGGCCGATTTTCTGGAAGTCCCTGACGAGGAAGAAGAAATAATGGTAGTCAATTCTCATTCAACCGTAATCAACGTACTGCCGTGAGGGAGGAGATAATGCGTAAACTTACACTGGGAAGCCTGCTGCTTTTCACGTTTATAATTCTGTCGCTGACAATTCTAATGCCACCTGACGAAGCCCAGGCGATACCGGCTTTCGCCCGGAAGTACAGTATGTCGTGCACGACCTGCCATGCGCCGTACCCGCGGCTGAAGGAGTACGGCGATGAATTTGCGGGGAATGGATTTGTGCTCAAAGACAAAGATGCGCCGCGCTACTTTGTGGAAACCGGCGACCAAAAACTATCGTTGATTCGGGAACTGCCCTTTGCGGTTCGTCTGGAAGGTTATACCTCTTACATTAGCGCCTCCAACCGGAATCTTGACTTCACCTCTCCTTATATCGCCAAACTGCTTTCCGGGGGGACGCTGGCGAAAGATATCTCCTACTATTTCTATTTCTTCTTCAGCGAGCGAGGCGACGCCACGGTCGGCATTGAAGATGCGTTTGTCATGTTCAACAATCTCTTCAACAGCGAACTTGACTTTTATATCGGGCAGTTCCAAATTTCCGACCCGCTTTTCAAGCGGGAGTTGCGGTTGACTTACGAGGATTACCAGGTATACAAGTTTCGGCCGGGATCATCGCTTATCAACCTGGCGTACGACCGGGGAATAATGATGACTTACGGTTTTGCCTCGGGTACTGATGTCGTCCTGGAAGTGCTTAACGGCAACGGGCTGAACGCCGCCGACGAGATGCATCTCTACGACAACGACAAATACAAAAATCTGTTCGGCCGAGTATCGCAGAATATGGGAGAGTATCTGCGGGTCGGCGGAATCGGATTTTATGGCAAAGAGAAGCAGGAGGCGGTCAATGAAGTCACCATGTTCGGGGGGGATGCCACTATTGCTTATGGACCGCTGGAATTGAATCTTCAATATCTCGACCGGAAAGACACCGACCCGGATATGACTGGAACCGATATAGATTTGAAAACCCGGGGAGGAATGGCGGAATTAATTGTCAATCCACATGGCGACCGAAGCGACTGGTATCTGGTGGCGCTTTACAATCAGATCGATTCCGACCGTCAGGACCTGAAATATCAGACTCTTACGGGACATATCGGATACCTTCTGAGAACCAATGTTCGTCTGACCGGTGAGGTCAGTTATGATATCGAGAATGAAGAAAGCCGGGTGGTCCTGGGAATAATCACCGCTTTCTAATAAAGAGTCAGCGCTAAAAGAAAAGGCGGCATCGGAGCCGCCTTTTTCTTGGGGGACGCTTTCTAACTTTACATTATAATAACCAGCTTGCCCATCTGATTGCCATAAGGGGATTCTACCACCCAGTAATATATACCGGAAACTACCGCCTGGGTATTGCGGGTGATTAAATCCCAGTCGGCGACCATACTTTGTGGAGAACCGGGGGCTTTGTCATGGTCGATTTCGCGCACCAGGTCGCCATCCAGGGAGAAAATGCGGATTTTGCACTTGGGGGGCAGGTTGGCAAAATGTATCCGCCGCACGCGGTCATCGGGATAATCCTCCAATCCCCTTCCTTCAAAGCCGCCCCCTTCCACTCTGCGATAGTTGGCGTCAAGACGGTACGGATTGGGGAAAACTACCACTTTTAAACCTTCAGATTCTATTATGGCGCTGTTGTTGAGAGCATATTCCGCCACCATATTAAGCGACGGGGAGCTCTCGAGCGATGCCAGCCCGCCGCTGGGGGAGCCGAAGTCGAAAGCGGTAACGGAAACATAGTACAGCTGTGACGGCAGCAGGTTGCGAATAGTATATTCATACTCAAAATATTTGAAGAGCGAATCTTCCACCAGGGCATCAGGGCAGTATTTCTTGGCCGAGTCCGGATGGAGCGAACAGGGAAACGGTTCATCAGGATAGATTTTATGAATCATCATGGTGTCGCGCAGTTCTGTCATATTCCAGTCTTTCCGCGTGAAGAAGAAAACCGAGTCGCCCCACCGGAAGGGATAATCGCGAGAATAAGCCAGTGGGTCAAAGTTGTCGCCATATAGTTTCTGCAGGGAATCGAGGGTATAAGGGATATCCTTCACAACAAATTTGCTCAGCCGCCACTCCCAGATATGCTTGTCATAATCTTCGAGGTCATAGGATGCCTGCAGGACAAAATCGCTTCCGCGTGAGGAGAGCGACTGGTAAACCCGATACCCTTCAAAGTCGATAATGCCGGAGAAGACGTCTTCAGTGGTTTCAGTGCCGAGTTCATGGCCATTCCAGCGAATGCGCAGCTGACCGCGATTGAATTCATCGACGCTGGGATAAACCCTGAGACGAGGCGCCGGCGGCGGAGTGGCTCCGCGAAAATCAGGGATGCCATCACCTTCATAGTATGAAATGTCGGCAAACTTTATCCAGCCATCTTCAATGATAACGGTGTCGGCGGATATCTTGGCTACGCCAGAGCCGACAATCGGCTTCCCCAGCGTGTCTGGAATGGAATCGTAAACACAAACCCGGTATTTCCCTTTATAGCCATTACCGTCGGTATCGTACCCCGGATTATCATAAATCCAGGATGCCCAGAGGGAATTAAGGCCGAAATCCTGAAAATTAAGCTTGTTGTAGAAGGCCTCGGGAAAGTACGGGTCGAAAGTGTTCTTGAAGGCGTTGCAATCAACGTGAAAATCTTCGCCGGCAACATAGGCAAAACTTATCGGCAGCACCTCACCCGGGTCAATATTAAAAGGGCCGAAAGAAAGCAGATAGCGGGTATCGAACCCATCGGCAAAATCGGGCGCCCCCTCTGGAGGGGGGAGCCATCCTTCACCGGTATTGTTACGAGCAGAAAACAACTGGTCGTAATCGAATTCCTCGTGGCGCATGATATAATATTTGACCCGGTCGCCTTCGGGGGTACCAAGATGGGCGCCGAAAGGGCGAAAGGGGTCTTCGGGTGTGCCGGCCAGGCGAGGTCCAAAATCCTTCGCGGGGTCGCCGTTGGAAATCCACCAATTGAAGGAATATTTAAGCGAATCAGACGGGGTGCGTATTACCCGAATTCCGGTAACAGAGGTGGGATATCTTACCGGGTCATACGGGCAGGGGTCATTGTCGTACTGCTTGCCATCATTGTCGGCAATAAAGGCTATATTGATGGTGTCGGTGAAACCGCATCCAAAAGGCGAGGGGATGTCGCGGCGGAAACCGCAGATATCATCCTGATACCCGTCGGAGCCGCCCGGTGTATTGGTAACATCGCCATCGACATAAAATCCCATATAGACACCGCGGAGTGTCTTATCGCCGATGTTCTTGATGTCGTAGTCAAACAGGACAAAATCTTCGGCATATTCATAACTCCAGGCATAGGAGCGCTGCGTGATTTCGGCATGAAGCGGCATATGGGGACGATTATCGATTGGATCGGAATCAACCAGAAGAGGATTAGTCAGGGTATCGGTATAAATGGCGACAAAATCCTGCTCAGAGACAGCATCCTGGTCATTGGGGTTGGTAATAGTTCGATGGATAATCCTGCCACGGGGATAAGGGTCGGGGTATAATTCTTCCGTTCCTCCCCAGCCGTCGGCGCCGACCGAAACCAGGGTATCGCGGCCCACCACGGCGCCAATCCAGAAAGCTCCCGCGAAAAGGTAGTTGAGAATTCCGGGAAACGGGTAAATGCAGGAAGGCGCCGGACCGCCATCAATCGGATTAGAAACTCCCGGAATATAGCCGTTGCCGAAATGTCCCTGGTTGGATACGGTTAAACCGATCTTGCCGATATTGTGCACCCCGACAGTGATATAGGGCTCACTGGCGGTGATTTTTTCGACCCTTTGAAGTTTGGAGGTTTTGTCAAAGAGGGCGCGACTTAATGTCGGCGATGAAAACGCCATGACGGCGATAAGGAAATAGAGAGGAATTTTCACATTCATAGATTGCCGGTCGTTACATTATTTAAGACGACAGAGGTACCAGTTCTGCAAAATTATTAAAGCATCACTATTGAATAAATTTACACCAATTCTTCCTCCGGCGCAAGCCCGATATATGGTCGGAGTGGATAAAAAACGCCGGCGGTCAGCCCGCCGGCGATTACCCTGCCATCGTCTTTTTTGCTCAACCGGGTTGCCGGAGAGCCAGTTTGGGGCGGGATATCAGAATCCTGCGGCTAACTGCAGACTTAAAACATCGGCAATCCCCCGGTCATTTATGCGGTATTCGGCGCGGGCTTCGGCCTGTTTGCCGACAACCGCCACGCGTGAGCCAAGATTCCCTATCAGAAAGTTGCCATCTCCTCTTTTTCAAGGGGAATAATCTCTTCCGCTTTTGGGGCGGCAGAGACCGATTCCATCGCCTTGCGACCTCGCGGCGCCGAAGGAGTCGCTTTTTTACTGGTCGCCAGGGCATGAATTCTCTCTTTGAGGTCGGCGCCGCGCTCGGCAAAGCCGTGGTGAGCCGGCGACGGTTTCGATTGCCGATGCAAAGCAGCTGTCTCGGACCGATAGTTGTTGAGTCCCTCGCTCTTGCCCCCGACAATGGCTTTAAGTTGTCCCACTATTTCCTGCATCTGCTGCGCCTGAGCCGCCAGCTCTTCGCTTGCGGAAGAAGATTCCTCGGCATTAGCGGCAACCTGCTGGGTGACCTGGTCCATTTGCGCCACGGCGGTATTTATCTGATTTATTCCCTGCGCCTGCTCTTCGGATGCCGCTGAAACCTCACCAACCAGCCCGGTCACTTTCTTGACGCCGGCGGTGATTTCGGCCAGAATAGATTTCAGTTCCTCGGTGGCGCGGACGCCATTCTCAGAATTCTTCTGCGAGCCTTCAATAAGGGCGGCGGTGTTTTTGGCGGCTTCAGCGGACCGCTGCGCCAGATTACGGACCTCCTCGGCAACTACGGCGAATCCTTTTCCGGCTTCGCCGGCGCGAGCCGCTTCTACCGCAGCATTCAGCGCCAGAAGATTGGTCTGGAAGGCAATTTCATCGATTACCTTTATTATTTTGGCGGTTTCATCGGATGATTTCTTGATTTCCTCGATAGCGCGCGACATCCCCTCCATCGCCCGTACCCCTTTATCGGCGGCGGCGCTGGCGTCACTGGCGAGAGCATTGGCCTGCTTGGCGTTGTCGGCATTCTGCTTGGTCATGCTCGACATCTCTTCCAGCGAGGAAGAGGTCTCCTCAAGGGAGGATGCCTGCTCCGAGGCGCCTTCGGCGAGCGACTGGCTGGCGCTGGCAACCTGCTCGGAGGCGGAACCGACCTGTTCGGAGCCTTCACTGAGGCGAGCGATTACATACTTAACAGGGCGAGTAATTGACAGCGACAGAAGAATGCCTAAGCTCAGAGCAAGAAGGGTTCCCAGGGCCACGCTAATTATTGAAGCCGTCTTATAGCCGGAAGCTTTAGTTCGGCTCTCCTTGTCAATCGCTTCTTCACATTTTTGTACTGTCTTTCTTATTTCGTCAAGCAAGGCACGAACATCGCCGAGGCTCTGTTCGGTATGTTCAAGGAAATACGTGACGGCAGCATCCTTGCCCTCTGCCCCGCGGCGGAGGTACTTTTCAATTTCCAAGGCGGATTGATGCAGCAGCCTATGGGGCTCTTCTATCTGCGCGAGCAGAGGCCTGATTTCCAGAATCAAACTTTCCGTTTCCCGGCGCTTCTCGCTATAATACCACTTGCCGAATCCGCATTTATGCTCATCCTTCTCCACCTCTAAACTGGTTATGTTGTCATTGAGGGTAAATTCAGAAGCTTTCATTGCCCATTTGAGATGGTCGACTTCTCTTTGAGTAAGTTCTTGCCTGACGGCTTTGAATGCCGTTATCCGGTCGAACAACTCTCCGGTTTGGTTGACTCCTGTCCACCCAATAATGCCCACAATAAATGTCAAGACTGCTACTATGACAAATCCCCCTATGAGCTTGAAACTCAGACTAAATCCTTTCATTACAGACCTCCCAATTGAAGTTAATTCTCAAGCTTTAAGCACTAGTCTTCAAAATCAGTAAGAATTCTTTGATTGATTGTATTGGCAGATGTTCCTCCCTATGATGTATTCTCTACAGATGACATTTGCTATCTGGTCTACTTGGTTATCAGGTATCTATGTGTCGGAAAAGTTAAAGGAGATGTGTGAAAGCGGCTTGACCCAAGGAGAATGCAGTGGTAAGGAAGAATACCCAAGCAGTAATCTAAATGTCGATATTGCATCCATCGTGGTCGCCATTGCTCTAAAAACTACATTGTCGCAAGTTCGTGACTCGGGGTTACTGCCTTCATATGGTCCAGAAATTAAAAAGCATTAAAGCATATCACCCGGTCGATATCGAGCAGAAGTTTGACCGCCCCTTTGACTTTGCCGATACCGAGAATGAAATCGGTATTAATCTGAGCGCCGAACTCCGGGGCATCCTGAATCTCTTCCGCGCCGATATCAAGAACTTCCGAGACGGCGTCAACGAGCAGCCCCATCAGAATCGAATCGCCGCTGGAGGCGACATCGACTACTATAATGCATGATTCATCGGTGTCGGCGGCGCTATCCATGCCGAATTTCTGGCGCAGGTTAAGCACCGAAATGACTTTGCCCCGCAAGTTAATAACTCCCCGCACATACGAGGGGGTGCGAGGGACGGCGGTAATTGACATCAAGCCGATTATCTCGCGGACTTTGAGTATCTCCAAACCGTACTCCTCCGCGCCGAGTTTGAAGGTGAGATACTTGCCCGCCCGTTGCCGGGATATTGCTCCCGATGAAGGTACAATAGCAGAATCGCCTGTCATTCTAAGCCTCCCTTTCAATATGACCGGTTTAACTAAAATGAGAATAATTCCGATGGCGGTCTGAAATCAGCCCTCATGGAATTCTCATCTACCTTATCCTCTCTCTTCGGAGGGGATGGCACTTTATTGAGGCTTTTTTTGTCCATTATTGTATGGTGGGGGCGGAACTGTTCTTGAATTGCACAGCGAAGAATAGATGGACGATAATATTTGATTTATCTCTTGTAAGTAAGAACGGCGCAGATGGTTACCTGTTATCTATCATTGAGATAGAAGTATTTCTTGATAGAGCGAATCACTGGGCATTTGCGATGAATCAAAGCTTATAGCAACCGCAACTATTACGAAGTGGGTCGAATTGGTACTATTCAATCAATCTGGATATTGAGGGCGCGTATCATACGTTTGAGATTGGAACGGTCTAACCCTAGCAGGCGGGCGGCTTCACTGACATTATTGTTGGTTTCCGCGAGGGCTTCGATGACACACTGGCGCTTGAATTCCCGCATGCGACGAGCCAGGTCGCGCCGCGTCAGTTTTGAGTCCTCCTCCGGCGTCCGGCTTCGGGTCATATAAGAGCGGACATCGGCTTCCATAATGATATCAGAGTCAGTCAAGACCATAAGAGATTCGACCGTGTCCAGAAGCTGGCGGACATTGCCGGGCCAATCGAACTCCATGAAAGCGGCGATAGCGGAGCGGTCAAAGATTTTGTAATTGAGGTCATCATTCATCACCAGCCGGTCGCGAAACCGTTCGACCAGAAGCGGGATATCTTCCTTTCTTTCGCGCAGAGGAGGAAGATTAATCATAACGCCGCGCAGTCGGTAATAGAGGTCTTCGCGGAAATGATTGGTGGCAATCAGGCTCTCCAAATTGCGGTGGGTGGCGCAGATAAGGCGGATATTGGTCTTCTTGGGAATCGGCGAGCCGACCGTCTGAAATTGACCGGTCTCCAGGACCCGCAAAAGTTTTCCCTGAGTCACCAGGTCAAGGTCGCCGATTTCATCAAGAAAGACAGTGCCGCCATCGGCATATTCGAATAAGCCCAAGGTAGTTTCGACGGCCCCGGTAAAAGCCCCCCGGGTATGCCCGAAGAGTTCCGATTCAATTATATCGGGCGATTTATAATTGCAACTGAAGGGGACAAAGCGCGCCTCGCGCCGTCCGCTGTTATAATGTATCGCCTGCGCCACCAGTTCCTTGCCGGAGCCGGTTTCACCAAGTATGACCACTTTCTTATCGCAGGCAGCCACTTTGCTGATAAGGCGATAGACCTGCTGCATTACCGCCGAGCGCCCGACCATACCGTACAGCTGCTCGGCAGTCTGCACGATAGCCCCTCCCCCCCGCTTCAATATATATCCCTCGTAACCGTTGCGGACAGCGCGCATCAACTTGACTATCGGTTCTCCTTTTTCGATATAATCGAACGGCCTCTCTTTTTCATCAATCTCTTCTTCATCATATTCGCCGGGATAGCCGGTATGAAATACCACCGAGATATCGGAATTGATAGCGCGAATCTGACGGGCGGCGGCGATGCCATCCATCCCCGGCATTTTGATATCCATCACCACTACTGCGATATCGCCATCGTCAGTGAGATATTGAAGCGCCTGCTCACCAGATGACGCCAGAAGAACGCTGTATTCTTTGCGGAACAGCTCCTTGAGCATACTGAGCACGGCCGCATCGTCATCTACCAGAAGTATCTTCAAACTGTCATCATTCTGCTCTAACATATCCTACCTCGCCAGAACTAAATCGATGGTCAGGATGGTGCCAATGCCGGCGCGGCTGGAGACGGTAAGGCTGCCGCCATACAGTTCCACCACCTTTTTGGACGTAGCCAACCCTAACCCGGTTCCTCGATTCGGTTTCGTTGAGAAAAACGCTTCAAATATACGAGAAATATCCTTTTCGTCAATACCGACGCCGTTGTCTTCGAAAGTGAGGCGGCACAATTTCTCCATTCTGGAGGCGCGAATGGTCAAAGTGGGGTTATCGCGTCCTTCCAGGGCATCCAGACCGTTGATAAATATGTTATTGAACGCCATAAAGAGCTGGCGGCGGTTGGATATCACCTCCAGGCAATCGGAGCAGTTAGCCATCACCCGCACATTCTGTTCCCCGACTCTAATCTGATTGGAACTGATGACCTCATCCAGGACCGCCCGCACATTGACTTCTTCCGGATACCGCTCCGTATCGAGCTTGGTGTATCTGGAGATTAGAGCGGTAATATCGATGGCGCGACTGATGGCTTCATCGGCGATGCTATAGTAGTTGTACAGATGTCCCCGTTCGACCAGATTTTCGCAAATCAATTTCTTAAGAAGGCTGAGCGAGCCGCGGGCGGGAAAGAGGGCATTGCGGATTTCGTGCGCAAAGCCGCCAGCAATCTGTTTTGCCTGACTGACCTTCTCGGCATTGATTCGGGCGATTTCCCGCTCCGCCACCGATTTCTGAATGGCGCTGGTGAAGATTTCACCGGTAATCCGCAGAAGAGCCATGATCTCTTGGGGCCATTCTTGTTCTCTGGAGAAGGTAGCGAGGGCGAGGGCGCCCACCAGTTCCCGCTGAAAGGTGCAAGGGACAATGACCATAGATTTAACGCCGTGGGCAAGCAAGGCATCTTTTTCCGTAGCGGCATCATCCGGCAGCGCCGACATTCTCGGGATATGAATGGTTTCGCCGCGAAGCGCCCGCTCTAATCCCCAGCGAAAACTCTCCAGCGGGAAGAGACGTTTTACTTCGGGCGGATTTTCTACCTGTGGCGATATCCAGATATGCGCAATAGAAAGCTCGGTCCGCGTATCGTCTATCAGGAAAAGGAGGCTGACATCGACCTCAGTAAAATTGCCAATTTTCTCCAGCGCCAGGTTGATACCGGCGTCAATTTCCGCACTCGGCATATTGACGAAATTGGAAGAAATGCCGGTGATTAGAGTCTCGAACTCGAGACGGTACTTAAGAGCCTGTTCGGCCAGTCGCCGCTCAGTGATATCTTCCGTATGCACCATAATGCTGTCGGGTGGAACGAAGGCGTAATTGACCGATAAAAATTTGTTCAGATTGGTGGTCAGATAATGGTATTCCATTTCCCGGTGGAGTGATCTTCCGGTCTTGATACAGCGGTCAAAGTCAATTTTGAATTGGGGCATATGGGCATACATAACCGATAGCTTCTGTCCTACAAACTTTGCAATACCGCCCTGGGTGATATCGGCCGCGGCATCGTTGTAATCGGTCAGGACATAATCGCTATCGATTTTTTGCCAGGTATAAGTAGGCAGGGGAATATTTTTGAACTGCGCCCGGAAACGCTCTTCACTGGTGCGCAGGGCGGCTTCTGCCACCTTGCGGTCATGAATATCGAGCAAAACCACGTGAGTCGCCGGAAATCCATCAAATATCACTCCCTGTGAGTAAACTTCATACCAGCGGTATTCCTGTCCCCGGGTAAGGATGCGCAGTTCATAGCGATTGGGGGAACCGGGGCTATCAACATGGGTGGCGAAACTGCGGAGGGCTCGCTCCAGGTCATCGGGATATATCAATGATTTAATGGTTTCG
>JBFMEF010000043.1 GCA_040753495.1 Candidatus Zixiibacteriota bacterium | reverse complement strand
CTCACATCATAATCCGTTTTAATGCAGTCTGGTGAATCATTACCATACGGCACTGTCGGGAACCCCTTCCCGATGCGGGTCAATATAGCCAGAGCAGGTCGGGTTTTGAGCCCAAGTTGAGAAACTCAAAGGTCTGATGAAGACGAAAAACCCGGCTCTTGACTCAAAGATTTTAGACTGTTCTCGTAAAACGGGCTCGCACCCGATTCACCACCGGGAACGCCTGAAGAAAATCATCCCGAAAATTATTGATCGCCTCCCTCTGCTCCTCATCCCTGTTTTTCCGCAGGGAATCGGCGAGGAAGAGACCGAGAAATGAAATGACGAAAGTCATCACGCCCGCCAGAAGTATCATCACCAGCCGATGCGGTCCTGATTTCTGCGTTGGAAGCGTCGGCTCATCCAGAAGCACCACCACCGGCAGGTCTTTCTGCACCTCCAGTTTGGCGATTTCATACTGCTCGCGAAGGAATATATAGGTTTTCGATTTTATCTCAATATCCCGCTTCATCTGCATCAAAATCCGCAGCAACTCCGGGTCGCTCGAAACATCCCAGTCCCGATTAACCGCCTGGAACTCCTCCAATTTCCGTTCGGCCTCTTTCAACTCCGTCTCCCGCACCGCCATCTCCCGCGCCAGATAATTTTCGCGGTTTTTCGCCTGCGAGCGACGTTTATGGAGATTGAAATTCTCCAGTTCCGCCAGCATCTCTTTCAATATCGCCTGCGAAAACGCCGGATACTCCGTCTCCACCCCCAACCGAATTACGCCCGTTTTCTTATCCATATTGATATCGGTGAGTTTGTCCAGCGCTTTTCGCAGCCGATCCGGGTCGTCATCGTCAAAGTACTCCGGCAGTGTCATCCGTTTGGTCTCCCCGTCATCTTCGAAAACAAAATCTCTTTTCAGAAGCGGGTCTTTTACCTGGTTGGAGCGGAGTATCGACGGAAAAAGTTGTGATGAATTCTCCTCGCTCATCGCCGCCAGATTTCCCAGCCCGGCAAGTTCTTTGAGCGCCCCCAGTTTGTCGGTCTGCCCGGAGGGGAGTATTGATGCCGTCGATTGGAATTTATTCGGAATCAGAAAGAGCCCGACCGCGACCAGTGTCATTACCGATAAGGTCGCGATAGCCAGAAGATATCGTTTCCGGAGCGCCAGATGCGCCAGTTCGATAAGGCTGATTTCGGCGCGGGAGTTATCTTTTTCCGGCGCCGGGTCGGATGAATTCTTGAAGGTCAATCTTCCTTGCATTTTCTAAGAAATCCCATTTCTCATCGACAGATTAATATCAAGCGCCGTACCGACCGGCAAGGATAATTGATGCGCCCCCATCAATATGATTTATAACGACTTACGGCAGGTCGAGCGTGGTCTGGTTTTTCAGGCGATTTTTCAACTGCAATTTCGGGAAAGTTTTGCTCTCATCGCCCTGTAATTTCTTCCCTTTTCGGTCGTGAAAATCTCTAATTGCTTTTTCGACAAATGCCCGGAACTCGCTCTGAAACCGCTCCACCGAAAACCGCTCGGCGTTGGCGCGAATCTCATTCCGGTCAAACTGAGGCTCCCTCTCCTCGAACCGCTTGACGGCATCGACTATGGCAGCAACGCTCTGCTCCCGGAAGAAAATGCCGGTCCGATTCTCGATTACTGTTTCCAGCACGCCCCCTTTGCCAAAGGCAATTACCGGCGTCCCGCAGGCTTGCGCTTCGACCGGAAGAATCCCGAAATCTTCTTCGGCCGCAAACACGTACCCCCGCGCATTCTGCAGATATTCCTTCAAAACGTCGCTCTGATGGAATCCCAGCAGAATTACATTTTCGGTGACTTTCTTTTTGATTTTGTTGTATTCGGGACCGTCACCGATAACATACAGCTGCCTCTCCGGCATTTGCGCGAACGCCTCGACTATCAGACCGATTTTCTTATACGGCACCATTCGGGAGGCAGTCAGGTAGAAATCCCCTCGGTCATCACCGGGCGTGAACGCTTCGATATCGACCGGCGGGTAAATGACTTGCGAATCACGGCGGTATATTTTCTCAATCCGCCGCGCGATATATTCGGATATGGCGATAAACTGGTCAACACCGGCCGCCGTTCGGTAATCCCAGTTGCGGATATAGTGAAGAATCAGTTTGGCGATGGCGCCGCGGATTCCTTTGCGAAGTCCCGCTTCATCGAGATACTGGAAGGTCAAATC
>JBFMEF010000042.1 GCA_040753495.1 Candidatus Zixiibacteriota bacterium | reverse complement strand
AGTATTTCCCAAGTGGGTAGAGGAAAACGGTCTACAA
Organism: Candidatus Zixiibacteriota bacterium; assembly: GCA_040753495.1. Lineage (NCBI taxonomy): Bacteria > Pseudomonadati > Candidatus Zixiibacteriota > Candidatus Zixiibacteriota bacterium. The sequence continues at coordinate 32,014 of JBFMEF010000042.1, read as the reverse complement.
TTGGGGGATGATATAGACGTGATACGGAAGCCAAACGACTCCAGTCTAATCCTCCGACCCGCTCCGAAAAAAGAAACCGTTCACTAATGTCTGGGGATACGTCCGTGAGCCCGTTAGAAATCCCTTCCGGCGATAATATAGCTAATCGCTCCACTTTGTCAAGCCCCAAAATGCGCGCGCCCATGCGCATCGTCCGGGGAAAGTATTACACCGTCGCTCAGGTGGCGGCGTTCTTCGGCAAGTCGGTGCAGACGATTTACGCCTGGATAAACGCCGGGGCGATACGGGCGACGAAGGTTCCCGGGCGGAAGACCTATATCTCCGGAGATGAAATTCACAACCGATTCAGCGGCCCGCTTCCGGAGATTCCCCATGAAACAACGAATCCAACTCCCGAGGAGATTTCGCGGATGAATGTCATCCGGAGAAACCGGAAGAAGGTTCTCTTGCAACTGCCAGCGGTTAAAGATGTGACCTTCGAAGACATTCTCCGCAAATCCCGGGAGATTAGAAGCGCCGAAAAACAGGAAAGGAGTGAATCAAGATGATAGCTCATTTTAAACTGCATGCCTATGCCGTTCTCTGGAGCGGAATTGCCCTGGGCATCGCTATCCGGCTGGCGTAAGGGTAGAGGTCAGTAAGATGAGGCTTCAAGACAAAGCGCAATTCATGCATGAAGAAGTGGCGGATGTTCTCAGCGATATCCGTCTTCTCGAGCGGCAGATACGGGGGCACCAGGAGACGCTCCGGTTGCTCTATAAGTCGCTTATGGCGACGGCGGAGTTAATTAAAAGCAATCTCAACGGGGAGCTTGAAAAATCAACCACGCCGGACAAGGAACAGAAAACATGGATAGTCGGCGGCGACATAGCGGTCCCGAACGGCCGGATAACTTCAAAGTCCGGAGCGATGCGGGAGCCGGAGAATATCGTTCCGCCGTGCTGAAACTTAAGCAAGAGGGGAGAATGAATGGAGTCATTGATAGGGTGGTTGCTGGCCGTCTGGTGGGCTATGATAATAGCGCTCGGACTGGTCGTCGGAGCGCCGCAGATTAAGAAAGCATATAGAGAGTTGATAGACATTATCAAAGGAAAGGAGATTAAGCTATGAGTGACGCGATTGAACTTCGCGGTGTGAGTGTGACCGGTGTGAAGCATAGGCTGGCCGGTCCGGCCGACGCCAAAATACCGGTGGTGGAAGTGACGCTGCGCTGTCGCCGCTCTCTTCAAGAGGCGGCTGACCTGCAGATGCTCTCGGAATGTATGGAGCAAGGCCCGGCGTACCGTCTGGAGATGCGCAAGATTCAGCTGGACCTGGAGCTTCCCGAGGGAGCGCAGCTGGATATTCAGGTGGGTCGCGGCAGGAGAAACAGAAAGGCGGCTGATTCGGTGCACTGAGAATCAACCGCCTGAAATCAATCAGATATCATCAACGCTTAAAAATAGGAGATGTTGGAAAATATGTCAAGAGTAAAATCAGATGAGACCTTCTCGGGCATCAAGCCCCAGCTTCATGTCTCCATGCTCAACATGCTCGCCAAATGTGGCATTCAATTTCAGCGGCGATACGGAGAACGATTTGGCATATGGGAGAAGGAAGAGGTCATCCCGCCCGGAATAGCGCTTCTTCTTGGCAGAAATGTCCATACCGTAGCCGAGCAGGATTTCCTCAATAAAATCAGCACCGGAGAGCTGCTTTCTTCTGAGGAGATAAAAGATATAAGCCGAACCGCTTTTGAATCTGAATGGAATGAGGGAGTGACACTCCAGGAGGAAGAAGCTATCGACCAGAAAAAGACCTATGGTGAGGCGGTCGACCGGGCCGTGGACCTTTCTCTGAAATATCACAGCACTCTTGCCCCCACGGTTTTTCCGGTTGAGGTTGAGAAGAAGTTTGTGATCGAACTGAAGGGGTATCCGGTCGACTTGGCTGGGCGCATTGACATCCTCGAGGATGATGCTGTCGGAGACATTAAAACTATGAGCAAAAATGAGCCCTCGGTCATGTCTCCCCAGATGGCTATGTACGCGACAGCCTTCAAAATGGAGACGGGAAGATTCCCGTCTAAGGTCTATCATCACAAGGTCATCAAAACCAAGACTCCCAAGACCGATATTGAGGTCCTAGCCCCGGGGCCATCCTGGATTAATCCCCTCTACCGCCGGATAGAGAGATTTATCGAAATATTGGACGCCGTTCGGGCAGGAAAACAGGCTCTTATGCCGGCAGACCCCCAGGGATGGATTTGTACTAAGCGCTACTGCGGATATGCTATTACCTGCAAATTCTGGAGTGGCAGATAACTGATAAATATGAAAGGTGAAATAAAATGACAGTCACAACAAAAGCGCTGACCCTGAAAGAGCGAATTGACAGTCCCGCCATCAGGGCCAGGTTCAATGAAGTGCTCGGGAAAAAAGCTGCCGGGTTTGTAAGCAGCGTTATATCGGCAGTAAAGGCCAATAGTCAGCTCTCTCAAATAGCGCCTGACAGTGTAATTTCGGCTGCCATGGTCGCGGCTACACTTGACCTACCCATAAATCCGAGTCTCGGTTTTGCGCACATCGTCCCCTATAAAGGACAGGCGCAATTCCAGATGGGATGGAAGGGATATTCGCAGCTGGGATTGCGGTCCGGGCAATTCTCTCGAATGAACGCCAGTCCAGTATACGAAGGGCAATTGATTCTCTGGGATAATATCACCGGAGACTTCAAATATGACCTCAGCAAAAAGGCATCCGAGAAGGTCATTGGGTATGTCAGTTATTTCCGGCTCACGAACGGATATGAGCATTATCTCTATATGACTGTGGAGGAAATTAAGGCCCATGCTGAAAGGTATTCGCAGGCCTATAAAAGGGGCATCGGTCCCTGGTTTGATACTTTCGAGGCGATGGCTCTTAAGACCGTTCATAAGCTGAATATTTCCAAATGGGCGCCAATGACTCAGGATATGGAATTAGCGCTCAGCTATGACCAGGGTGTCATTAAGAATCCGGTTACTCATTTGGCTGGAGGGGAAGAGGTCGTTATGGAATATCCTGATAATGGTCATAATGAAAGCGAGACAGGGCCGGCTTCTGCCTCTTCTGAGGAAAGCGGATTGTCGACCGAAAGCATGTCCGCCGGCGACCCGGGTACGCATCAGGGGCATGAGCCGGAGAAGAAACCCGCTAACGGAAGTGAGAAGCCGAACCCCGCAAGTATGCGGGGCAAGAAAACCGGAGACCTGGGCTTCTAACAATTAATCGAGAATAAACTCTAAGGAGATGTCAATATGAAGATCACGAAGATTACGATTCTGAAGTTCATGGGAATTTCGGAATTCAAAACGGCCAGGGTGGGGAAGATAAACCGTATCCAGGGCGGCAACGGTGTCGGAAAATCTTCCATCCTCAAGGCCATAACCGAGGCGATGAAATCCTCGGGCAAGGACCCGTTCTTGGTCGAGAAGGGGGCCGACCGGTCACAGATTCTAATAGAGCTTGACGGTGACATTCAAGTCGAGCGGACCATAACGCCGACCAGCAACGATGTCCGGGTGACGATGGAAGGCAAGGAAGTTGACCGTCCGGCGAATTTCCTCAAGGCTATATTGGGACCGACGGCCTTCAATTTCGACCCCACCCAGTTCCTCCTTCTCAAGGGGAGAGAGCGCACCGAGATGTTTCTCAAGTCGATTTGGTTCACAGTCCCGAAACCATCCCTTGAGAAAATTCTCTACGACCTCGGATGGCAGACCCCGGATGATGCCGGAATAAAGCTTGAGTCTTACGATTACGAGCAGCACGGGCTGACCGTCCTTAAGAAGGTGCAGTCCGATGTCTATAATCGCCGGCATGAGGTGAATCTTGAGGTCACCAGGCTGACCAAGGCTATCGAGCAGGACAGCCGGGACATTCCGGAGACAGTCAATCCGGAAGAGTTCAAGGGGTTCGACCTTCAGGCCGAGCTGGCGCAGTTGGGGAAAGAGACGGCGCTCATCAATCAGCATGAGGCCGACAAGAGGTCGCTCGAAACCAAGCGCCAGAGGGCGACTCAGATAATTTCTGAAATCGACGACCTCGAGCGGCGCCTGGCCGAAAAGCGGGAAGAATTGTCCCGCTTGCGAGATGAAGGTAAATCTCTGGCTGATAAGGTCAAGGAATTTGTCGCTCCCGATGTCGCCGCCAGGCAAAGCCGGATTAACCGCTACAATCAGAGCCAGAAGCTGCTTCTAAAGCTGGAGGAGATTGAGAAGCGGAAAGAGGCACTTGCGGAGAAAAAAGAGGAACATCAGTCGCTTGATGACCTTTATGTCAGCCTGACCACAACCGTTCCGAAGAGACTTCTCTCCCAGGTCAAACTGCCGGTTAATAATCTGGAAATCCGCGATGAGGAGATATTTCTCGATGGAGTTCCAGCCGACAAGCTCTCCGATTCGGAGAAGGTTGTCTTCGCGGTCGATATCGCCCGGAAACTGGCCGAGGCCGGGAAACTCCGGGTGATCTGCATCGACGGGTATGAGAAACTCGACGCCGACAAGAAGAAGATATTCGAGGAGACCTGCAAGGATGACGGTTTTGAGTATTTCATCACTGAGGTCACCTCGGGACCGCTCAAGGTGACAGCCGAAGAGGAGACGGCTGATAAGAGAGATGAAAAGAAGAAAGTTTCCCGCCTCCAGACATCTCCTTCGGGCAGCGCGGGTAAAGCCCCTGGACCAGCTGTCCGTTCGAATGAGGCGGGATTTTAACATGGCTGCGGGCAGGGTAAACCACAGGATTGTTGTCCCTGATTCAGTAGCAACCATCTTACTTCCCTCCCTGCTCGCGGCAGAGAAAATTAGTTTAAAGGAACTACACGATGCCTAAAAAATCTCTACCTCTCTCCGACACGGAAGTCTCAGTCAATAAGTCGATCGCAGAGATTATCGACATGCTGGAAAGCGCCGGGTTCGACCAGATTGGCCAGATCCGCAATCAGGGAAAGAATATGATTCTGGCCGGATATAAGGGAGCGCCGTTCCGCTGGGTGATTGACCCGCAGAAGATTGTCAATTCGCTTCTCAATTCCTATTCGGATATAACCCATCGCCGGATGAGATACGACAGTGCCTTCCATAAGCAGGTGACGGCAAATATTCAGGCTAAGGCGGAGAGGGTCGGTTGGCGGATTATGGCGGATTATGTGAAGGCGACCTGTATCTCCATTCTATACGATGTAAATACTCCAGCCGATGTCTTCGCCGGATTCCTGGTCGACAAGTCGGGAGAGACTATTGGTCAGAAGATAGGCCTGGCTGTAGAGTCCGGCCAGATTCAGAAGGATAGCAATCTAAATGAAATATTAAAATTGACGGCTTCGGTGGGAGAGGTTAAGGCATGAAAAAATCCATCCCCCAGAATATCACCCGCTGTCCTAAATGCCAGACGCTGCATATCGTCTACAGCCATCAGCTTCATGGCTGGACTTGCCTGGAGGCAAATTGCCGGACACTGGTTCCGGACCGGGCTTACTACCGCAAGATGCGCCGGCGCCGCCCTGGCAAGTTGGAGTTGGCGCGCCGCTGGGACGCCAATAAGTCGCGGAGGCAAGGATGAACTGGCAGATAGGATTTCCAAAGGAGAAATATGCCGACCCCTGGCTCTGGAAGAATTTCTGGAAGCATTGGGCGCTCTATCTGATAACATGGCGTCCCGGACAGTATCTGCTTGAGTTCACAGTTCTCATTTTTCGATTTCGGGTTCTATTCGGAGAGGCTAAGACATACGATGTTTCCGAGTGTCTCACCGGTTGGTACAGGCTCGCAATTGAGTTCTATACTATTGATAATCTGGTAACTCTATGTCTCAATATTCCCCTGGGCAAGTGGCGCAAGAAAAGAAGCAGGGTGGCATTTATGCAGATGGGGAGCAATAATGCTTGACCTTGGCCTGGAAGTCTACAACGCTGCCATGGAGGCGCTGGCGGGACAATCACGGTTTTTGAGTTTCTCCGAGAAAGCCTATGTCGCCTTCTGCCGGCATCTGTGGAAGATAGGGAAGGTTCGTCCGGGGGTAACGATTTTTGGGGTGCGGCCAAATATACCGCTCTTTGTGATTATAGACCATGTCCCGCGGCTCTATGCCAGAGAGGAGTTGCAATGGAATTGATACGGAATAAGGGGTCATTTACGACCACGACGTCGATGCGCATCGCAGGCCTGGATATTTCGCGTTGTCGATATATCGCCATTGATTTTGACGGTACATTGGTCACCAACAAATATCCGGACATTGGAGAGCCTATTCCGAAGAACATAGAAATTTTGAAGAGGCATCACCTCGCCGGCGACAAAATAATTATATGGACCTGCCGCCAGGGAAAGGAATTATCTCGGGCGGTGGAATGGCTCGAGGAACAGTCAATCCCTTTTGACTGGGTAAATGAAAACCCCGAGTTCGAGACGGGAAGCCGGAAAATCTATGCCGATATCTATTATGACGACCGGAACGGATTTATTTTTCCGGAAAATATAGGATTGGGGGAGGGGGCATGACGCCCATTAGACCAGAAATGAAGCCGCTCTATCCGGAGAACTGGGACATTATTCGCGAGGTCATTCTTCAGCGAGCGGGTAATTGTTGTGAATTCTGCGGCGTTCGAAATCATTTCATCATATATCGCGATCGCCAGGGAAAAGCCTATTATACCGACCCCAATCAGCGGTTCAATAAATATAGTTGGGGCAGGGATGGTGTAAGACACAAAAACATTAAGGTTGTCCTCACTATTGCGCATCTCAATCACGACCCCCGGGACAATCGGCCGGAGAACCTGGCAGCCCTCTGCCAGCGGTGCCATAACCGGCACGATGTCAAGGACAGAATGAAAAATCGCAAGGCCCGGCTGCATCAGGTCCGAGCGGTGGGAGATTTGATATGACTATTGCACACAAAGGCCGGATGTTGATAAGCGGGAAGGCTGTTAGGTGTTCAGATACGATGCGCAAAGAGACAGCCAAACTACAGGTTCGCTTCCTGGTCGTTATAAATCAGATTCCGTTTTATCTACGTGGCCGGGAATTTGAATATCTCGCCCGCCTGGCGGCACATCGGAAGCGGATTTACCTGCTACAGAGAGAAGACCAGAACAACTTCGTATGGCAGAAGCTGGACGGGTGGATGCATCTGGACAATCTGGTCGACCATTGCCCGGCCCTTCGGCATAATGTCTCCCGCTATATCTACCGTTTGCGGAAGGCGCTGGGGAAATTCGGCGAAGCAATCGAAAACGACAAAAAGCGGCATTATCGATTAAACTGGCCGGGGGAGAATATCGATTTTGACAGTAAGGAGATCCGGAAATATCCCTACCGGGCCATTATGGATATCGGATTGGCCGACTGGAAGGAGCGTGAAAAGAGATGCATAAAGGCATAGACCATCTGCCCGATGACATATTCCGTTGGCCAGGGGATAATTCGCCCCTGGTCATGCTCTGCCAGGAGCAGCGGCTCCTGGACGAGTTTCGGAAGATTGGCCTTGAGGAGGGGAGCCGGTCATGGGAGGACTACCGTCGGGCAAAGGAGTATTTCTTCGCCGGCAGGGATAATGATTTTATACGCGGCCTGGAGTATGATTTCTTCGTGCATATCCTGGTTAATTATTTGAAACTGTAAGGAGGTCGAGGGGTGACTGTGACGACGTACGCCGATAACGACGGGGTGAGAATCGCCATAGCCGCCCGCAGGCTGGCGCAGGAGGCGCTGATATGAAAGAAAAGATTTACCTAAAAATCCCTGACGTGCCAAAAGGTAAGTGGCACTATTATCGTGAAGATAAAATTTCTCAGGAGGTATGACGATGTCTGACAAACCGACCCCGCAAGGCACTAACCTGCCCGCCGAACTGGCGGCGATTGTGGAGCGGGCGATGAAGGAATTTGGGAAATACTATACCATCGCCCATGCCATCCCACCGGATTTTAAACCGGCAGACGATATGATGCAAGATATCCTCATCTGCGCCGTGCAGGAGGCGGCGCAGTGGGGGAAAGAAGAACGCCGACCTGGTGGTCGAGGGGTGAATATGTATTGGTCAATAACATGTGAAATTCACGACTGGAGTGAGTGGGCTCCTATCATCGCATCATCAAATAGTTGCAAAGAAGTATATAGACAATGTCATAAATGTAAAATTATTCAATGGAGAAGGTGGTAATGCAAATCGTGAATCTTTGCCGATTTCTGCGAACAGTTGAACAAGGGGCGGGCGTGAACCGCATACTGACGGGCGAACTCAACGCCCAATACGTCCGGTTCGGCGGACACAAAATAAGACAGGGAGTGATGATATGAATGATAGAGTAACCTACATTATTCGATTCGAGAAATTCGATTGGAAACAGTGTTACTATAGAGAAGCAAAATTCAATCCATTACAAATAACAACTGCTATGATAGAGGGAGAGGTTCCTCCACCCAATCATTACACTGTTGACTATCGTCCAATGGATTTCAAGAATACACCGGGCAATATGCCTGGCCAGGTCGTCAGGTTTTTCATTCCCGATGAATGGTATAACAATTTCAAGGAGATTGCCGAGTCTTGGTATTACGAGGGGCATGAACAATACATTGGGGAGTTGATAAAAGATATTCAATGGCGGGATGATGCGATAGCTAATCATATCAACTTTTATCGAGACTTGATGATAAGTAAAAATCCATTGAAGATATTCAAGCGGGTTCTCGAATTGAGAAAGTCATCGAAAATGTTTTGGAAATTGAACCCGAAGGGATAACCCCGCCAGAGGCGGAAGGAAGGAGAGCGCAAAGATGTCAAATAGAATTGAAGCCCTACGACTGACGGCTCAATTCCTCTACACCCTGCACTATAAACAGCCGGAGAGTGAATTGGGCAAGATGTTCAAGACCTACGCTGACCTCTGCATCATAAATGTTCCCAACAAGTATCGCTTCACGAGGCAAGAAATAGCGAATATGAAGGAGGCTTCCAATAATAGACCGTCTCGCCCGGCTGGAAGGAGAGGTTCCCGATGAGCAATGACCTACCGCCCGAACTGGCGGCGATTGTGCAGAGGGGGATGAATCGATTAGACGAATACATTTATTTGCCATCCAAGTTCAATCCTGAAATGATTAAAAATATAGAAGAAATCTTCAATTTCGCCGTGCAGGAGGCGGCGCAGTGGGGGCGAAAAGAGGAAAATGAGAGTCGTAAGGCATCATGCAAACCGGTAGAATTGGAAGATTGCTTTGGCTCTGACCCCAACATTACAGGGGGGAAGACGGTTGATGAATTTTTGCGCGACCAAAGAGAGGAGACCCCCGATGAAAACGCTTCTAATCATTAGTCTGCTTCTGCTCGCGGCAATAGCCCGGGCGCAGTCAAGCGGGTCGGAATTTATCCTAGGATACTCAGCTCTAACATCCCGTTCTACCTGGGAGCCCGGCGGTTCCGTCCGGTGGATTATCCCCCGCGATTACCATGGGAACCTTATTCTTTCCTTGGAAGGCAACGCCAGCTATTCAACGGTGATGCTGGAGGTGGAATCGATTATCGGCAGAGGTTTTAGTCTGCTGACTGGACCGGTCGTTAGATTAGACCGGCAGAATTTTGAACCTTATATAGGAGCTCAGGTTCTTTTGACTAAAAAGGTTTTGCGAGACCAAAGCACCGATTTTCTAATTGCCGCAGGAGCTCGCCGGCACCCCGGAACGGCGGCTTCCCTCGGATTTATCGGTCAGGTTCTACTTCGGTTTGACATTGGTGGTGAAATAAAGAGCAGAAAAAATCTAAACAGTAATTAGTAGAAATTAGCACTTATTGGCAATAACGGACTATCGCGGCATGACAACAAAAGCAGCAGGGATGCGGCAAGAAAGGAAGACAAGGAGGTCTTCAAGGCAAAACTTTTCACAGAGTCCACCCCCGGCCTCCATAGACGCTGAACAGCAGATTCTTGGCTCTATTCTGATGGACCCGGATGCCATCAACGTCTCGGCCTCACTGATCCCTGGTCCGGAAGCCTTCTTCGCTCCCCCACATCAATATATCTATCAGGCGATGCTCTCTCTCTATGAAGAGGGTAAGCCCGTCGATATAACCATGACCACCGAAAAGCTTCAGGCCGACGGGCTACTCAACATCGCCGGCGGCCGGATATATCTTATTGACCTGATAGACGGTATCGTCACCACCGCCCATATCAAGCATTACATCGGAATTCTCCTTCAAAAATACCAACTGCGCCGGCTGGTCGAACGAGGCAATGAGATTATCGCACAGGCTTACGAATACGGAACCGAGCCGGCCGACGTGGCGCCATTGATTCAAGAAGCGGTAGATATTGTTTCGAGCTCAGGCAAAACGGCAACAATTGTCCGCGCGGCTGACATTATACCTGACCTCTTAAGCGAACTCGACGAGGTTAATCAAGGGAATAAAGAGTTAGGATTTAAGACTCATATTGACGACCTCAATAAAATTATGCGGTTCCGCCCGGGACAGCTTATTATTATCTCCGCCCGGCCGAGCGAAGGGAAAAGCGCCCTACTTCTGAACTTCTGCGAATATATCTCTCAACGGCTAAAGCAGAAAACCGTTCTTTTTAGTCTCGAAATGGAAGCCAAAGAAATATTCCTACGTCAGCTTCTCAGCCGCGCTCGTGTCTCCAGCCAACGTTTTATCTCCGACATTAACATCCAGGATAATCGTTGGTCTGAAGTTGTCTTGGCGGGCGACTACCTCAGTAAAGAGGGCTCAAATTTCCTGGTCTGTGACCAACCTGGATTGACCCCATTGCAAATTCGGGCCATCGCCAAAGAAGAAGACCGGAAAGGCAAAATTGGACTAATAGCGATTGATTATCTCACCTTAGTAACGCCCGACAACATCAAGAGGTCAGCTAACCGTGAACAGGATGTGGCGAATATGACGCGCTCTTTCAAGCTTTTAGCGAGGGAGTTTCGCGTGCCGGTTCTACTCTGTGCCCAGCTTAACCGGAATGTTGACAAGGGTGAAAAGCGGCGAAAACCCCGACTTTCGGACCTCCGCGAATCCGGCGCCATAGAGCAGGACGCCGATGTCGTCATATTCATCCATCATGACGGGGATAAAATCAACCGCAAGTGCTGCCTGATTGTCGATAAAAATCGCGGCGGGAGAACCGCGGAGGTACCGGTCGTTTGGGTGCCGGAATATGTGAGATTTGAGGGAGCTCTTGAGGAGTAATATATATGCCGCACCTAGTGTATGAGAGTTTTTGGGAGGAAGATGAATACCGAAGTGCCGATGAATTGGTGGTGGCGCGGTTAATTATGGATAAGCGAGACATGTCTGGAGTTTGTCCTTTAAGTGAGAAAATATCGGCACAATTATGCCGAATGAGAACAGACCGGTTTCGGCGGATTGTTGACTATTTCGAGAGTATCGGAAAACTTGAGATATCGGCCGACCGAAGTCATGTTTGGTGGGTGTCTGGGATGTATTACTCCCTGGCAAAAGGGAAGTACTCTAAATCACAAATGATGAGCTGTGTAAGGCTCCTAAAAAAATGGGGATTTTCCGGCATTTTTGAGGAGTCAAAAAGGGTTAAAGAATACCGCGAGGTGTATGTTAAAAACAGGCCGAAATGGTACGGAAATGGTACACTAATGCCGAGTAAATGCCCCATTCTGCCTTCATTCTTTGTTGGTTTCGTCTTGCAAGTCTATGTCAATAAATATGGTTTAGTGATACCCTATGCCGACTATCTGAATCTGAATCTGGATTCTGATTCTGATTCAGATAAGGGAATCTCCGAATCCTTGAAGATTCGGAAGATTCCCCTTAATACAAATTCAAAACCCAAAGGAGATGACCAAAAAAGAGCAATTCCAAAAAACGAACCTACCGGTCTAACAACTTCAACTGACCAGAAAGATTCAGTAGAGTGTCAAACCCCCAAAAAACCATGGGAGGAGTTGACCGAGGTAGAGCGGAAAGAGCGAGAGCGGGCGATGTATTGGGCGATGTTCTCCCAACCCAAAAGCCCAGTAACAGTGAATTTTATAACAAAAACGATTAAAAATAATCCGCGCTGGGTTGAAGAATATAAACTCTGGCTCCAAAAAGGACCATTAACCATAGAAACACTTCAGGAACTTTACGCAAAATAATGGTCGCCAGGATCAGACAGAATGGTGTGAAATGCTATGCCTTTACCGTGGAGCTGTCTTCAGATATCTCTACTAAACTGGTGAGGCGCTCCATCGACGAAAAGCGAAGCAAGGCCTCTATCATCCGAGAAGCATTAGTCCACTATCTGTCCCGTTACGAGCGGCGAAAACAAATAAAACTACGAAGGGTTGGAAACAGTTGCGCAGAGTGACAAGACAACGGAAGGGAATTAAACAGCAAAAGAAACTGGAGCCCGCGGTTCCCAATGAGCGCGAGCTTGTGGTGCACGCCTTGCGTATGTCAGGTATGTCAAAAAGAGCTATTGCTGACGCTCTTCGATTATCGAAACGCACCATCGATTATGACTTACAAACGCTACGGACCTATCTGGAAAACAGTCCACTATACCGAAAATTATGGCGGAAAGTCCACTACGACTACCTAAAGAAGGTCGAGCAAGTGTTTGAGCGTTACCTGGCAGGACGGGGTCGAGAAGACGGCGGTGACTTGCGACTAGCGATTCGTCTTGCGGAAAATATGGGTATACTTGCGCGTCAGTCCGGCATTGAAATCAACAATCCCGCTGGCGATGTGAATTTCGTTGAGCTGCAGCAGCAACGCGTGTTGTCGCTTCGAAATGCCCTCTTGCAATTCGGCGTGAAGGTCAAAGAGATTATTCCTGGGGAGGTTAGGGAGAAGTGATTAACCGCAATTTCGACCTCAATCCAATCGAGCTTTTCGCGGCGCAGTATTTCAGTCCGCTTCTTACCGCGCCGGTCCCGAAGGCGCACCGGGAAATCTATGCCGCCCTCTATGACGACAGCCTCACCCGAATCGTCATCGAGGGCTTCCGTGGATTGGCCAAGTCCTCAATCGCCTGCCGCATTTACCCGGCTTATCTCATCTGTGAGACGCAGGTGCCAGAGGTGCAGCTTCTTTCGGCTTCAGGAGGTCCGACCGGTATCGCCACAAAGTGGATGCAGCTTATGCAGCGCGAGTTCGAAGAGAATTCCCTTCTCAAGCATGATTACCAGTTTCGCCGCGGCGACCACTGGGGGCAAGACCATCTCCAGGTTATCCGTGCCGACGGCAGCCGCTGTGACTTTTATTCGCGTGGAAAGGGCGCCTCCGTTCGAGGCAGTCGCGGCTCTGTGATAGTCGACGACCCTCAGGATATCCGGGATATGCGCAGCGAAGCGGTGCTCAAATCGGACGAAGCCTGGCTCTTTGACGATGTCCTTCCGGTCCTACTCAAAGACCAGCGTTTGATTTTTATCGGCACGGGAATGTCGCCTTTATCGCTTCTCTCGAAAATCAAGAAACTCCCCGGGTACACCTACCTTGGATTTCCCGCGGAGCATCCGGTCGGCTCTGGAAAATCGGTCTGGCCGCAACAGTTCCCTGACGAGTTCCTCGAGTTTCGCAGGAACGAAATCGGAATGGACGCCTACAATGCCGAGTATCTTCTTCGGCCGTTGGTCCCCGGCAATCCTGTCTTTCGCGAAGAGTGGTTTGCCAAATACGAGCCGGATAGCGCGGCCTACCGCGAGGTGCTCCGGAATAATCACTACATCGTTACGGCCATAGACCCGGCAGAGAGCAAGAACAGCCAGGCTGACTATACGGCGATAGTGACCGTGCTCGCTACGCACGGCAGCGACCCTGATGTCTATGTTCTGAATGCCGAGAATAACCACTGGACAACAAAGGAAGCGGTTGACCAACTATTCGTTGTCAAAGACAAATACGACCAGAACAAAACCATCGTCGAATCGCGCTGCAAAGAGCCAAACGAAGACGCCATCATCACCGAAATCAAGGATAAGGAAAAACTCTACTCAACCAGCCTAAACTTAAAACAGGTCAAGCCAATCCATGACAAGGTCATGCGGGCGCATAAGGTTCAGGGACTGGTGCAGCGGAAGAAAGTCCATTTCAATTACGCCGACCGTAAGCAATTGGAACTGATGACGCAAATGCAGATGTTCACGGGCGAAGGAACCTTCCATGACGACCTGGTGGACGCGATTGTTTACGCCCTGACCGAAGTCAAAGAGTGGGCGAAACGATTTCAATCAGGAGCCCCCAAGAAAATTCAGATGCGCTATCGCGATGATACCGGAGAACCGATAATCGAGGAGATTTAACTATGCCGCTTAACCCTGAGACCATCGAGCATCTACGCACCGAAATTGACCCGCTGGCTAAAAATATCGAGTCGTATGTCGACATACCGCAACAGACCGATTTTCTGGTCAGATACGCTTCCATGGCGAAGCACGGACTGATTGAAATCGGCGCCTGGAAGGGGAGAAGCACCGTCTATCTAGCCGACACCGCCAAGCGCCGCGGACTCCCCTTCGTCGTCGTCGACAGCTGGATGGACTGCGATATTCCGGAGTATTTCGGGATAAATGTTTTTCCGGAGTTCAAGCGGAATCTGATGACTTTCGGGCTGTTTGACCGGTTGACCATTCTGCGGAAGCGCTCCGAAAAAGCGGTGGAGGAATTCAAGCGGTCTATCCTGCCGAATAAGAATTTTGATTTTCTCTTCATCGACGGCGACCACAAATATCAGTCGGTAAAACAGGATTTTGAACTCTGGGCGCCGCTTCTGGAGCGGCCGGCGATAATCGTCTTCCATGATGTTCTTTGGGATACCGTCGGGAGATTCTTAAGCGAGGTCAAGCCGCTCGGTCAATGGGAAGAGATGGGGAATATTGGAGCTTTAGTCCTCGAGGATAATATCAACCACCAGAAACGGAAAACTTAAAACAAAAGGAGGTAACGCACAGACAGCTTAGTCAGCCCAAACCAATTTTTCGACGAGACGAGTCCCGCGTAAGGCGGGAGCCTAATTGCCTAAACGCCCCCCTGATTCCGCCTGGTCGGTAGAAGCAGGGGGCTTTTCTTGCGGCCAAGAAGAAACGAGGAAAACTCTTATGCCGATTAATTTACCATCGTTGCATCTCTGGTGGCTCTATGTCACCATCATCACCAAAACCGACCCGGTCTTATGCGGGACATGGGGAAAGCATATTCCGATAATTGCCCGTAAAGACCCGATGTTTATCCGAAATGATATTCTTCTCTCCATTGAGCGCGCTCTCCGGGCTCATGGCAAATCCGAGGAGGAAATTAAGGCAGTGAGGGAAGAGGCGGAGTCTCAAGCTCCGCTATTACCGTTTATGGACCTGAGAGATTTGCTGCGTCGAGCCCCTTCCCGTCCCCATATCAGCGCGTTCTTGACTGATTCGGACGCTTAGGTCGCCCAAAAAATGTGGAGATTTTTGAAAATATGTGGAGGACTTTTTACTTGACAGCATATTTAATTATTAGCCGAGGAAAATGCCATGCCAAAGGAAAGCAAGACACTCGGCGCTTATGTCATAGCGAAAACCGACCCGGTCAAGAAGGTTCGGGAAGCCTACCAGCTCGCCAAAGAATGCCAGCGGACGCGGCGCGATCAATGGACGGAAATCTATCTCAACTACCACGGATATCTCCGCGAGAAGTTCAAAAAACTCCGCCGTTCCAATTTCCACTACCATAAAATTTTCCCCCAGGTCGAACTGGAAGCCTCGCGGATGACAATAGGGCAATTCAGCCATAAGCCCTTCGTCTCTGTCCAGCCCTCCAATGGCACCGCCTTTGACATCGCCCAAAATCGCGAGCGGGTCCTGCAATATTACTTCGAGCACTGCCCGGCCTGGTATCTGACCAGCCAGCGGCTCTTGAAATACACCCTGCTTTACGGCTGCGGTTTCCGGATACCATCCTGGAAGCGAATAAAACGCAAAACCGAAAAAGTCATCGACCTCGAGATTTATGGCTATCGATACAAAGAAAAAATCATGGTCGAAGAGACGGTCTATGACGGTCTCTGGTTTGAAGTACTGAGTCCGACCGAAGTCTTTCCCCATCCCCATGGACTGACCCTGGAGGAGAAGCCCTGGGTAATCATCGAGCAGTTTCTGCCGGCGCAGCATCTTTTGGAGATGGCTCAGTCCGGCGCCTTCGACCTCAGCAAGGTCAAGCAGATTCCCCTGAATATGTCCGGCCAGAATGAAATCCAGTATTACATGCGACAGTCCCAGATGGGCTATGAGCAACCCAAACCGGATGAAGGAATTATCCGCCTGCAGCATTTTATCGCCGACGACCACTTCATCACCCTGGCCAATGACGAGACTATTATTCGCGATGTTGATAATTTTTACTACCACAAGACGAAGCCGATCGTCCAGGGTATCAAAACGCTCGACCCCGACAGCTTCTATCCGATTGCGATGGCCAAGATGATCCTGCCGGCCCAGAAATTCGGCAACCTTCTCCTCGACATGGCCGGTGATAATGCCATCATGAACAACTGGCCGATTTGGAAGCACAAGGCGAATGTCGACCCCAACTGGCTGATATCGGTTCCCAATCAGCGCATTCCGGTGGAAGAAATGGACGATGTCGATATCGTCCGGATGCCCGAGATGAAACAGGACATCCTCCAACTGAACGCTCTTATCGCTTCCAGCATCGAGGAAACGACCGGATATTTCGGACCGCAAAAAGGGTTTTCTCCCCGCGTGCATTCCGCGACTTCCGATACCATATTCGCCTCCCAGGGCGACCAGCGGATTCAGTATGATGGGATGACTTACGAAAAATGCACCCTCCTTCCTGAAGCAAAAATCTGCGCTTCCCTAGTGGAACAGTTCATGCCGGAGCAGATGCAGGTTTACATGGACGGAAGCGCCCAGGGAGGGCAGTATCAGTGGATTTCGAAAGAAGAAATCTGCGGTGAATTTCTCTATCGCGTATCGGGCATCAGCGAATCGATTCGCCGCGCCGCCCGCCGCGCCGACTTGGTGGAGCTGGTAAGGCTCGGCTCACAGACGCAGCAGTATGTCCGCCTGGTCACCGGCGAGGTAATTCCGGCGCCGCTCCAGAATAACCGCTATGCGCTGAAAACTCTTTATCAGAGCTTTGACCGCGAGGATGCCGAACGATTCATGATTCCAGCCGAAGTCTTCGGTATACCCCTCGACACCGGACAGAACGATGTTCTAACCCAGGTGGCGAGCATTCTCAACACGGGAGGAGCAGAGCGACTTCTGGGTCGACAAGCGAATCCCGAGTTGGGCAATTTGCCGGAAGCCTCGCGTCTATCGGAACGCGCCCCGACACAACCTTATCAATTATTGGGAGCCTAAGTGATGCCGGAAGAATTGATGCCCAAGTATGTTCTCGCCAATTATGACGCCCAATATTTCGCGGAGCTTCTCGCTTATGGCGACGCCCAGATTCTACCCGAGGAGGCGTTCCTTCCCGACGACACTGCCGAGGATTTTAAACGCAAACTGGCTCTCCAGCATCGGAAGAAGGTTCTTCAGCTCTCACGCGCCCGGGCTATTGCCGAGGGTATCAAACAGCCCTGGTTCCGGCTTCTCGAGGGGGGGCTACTTGCCCGTATCCGGCGAATTGAATCGGTCGAAATCTGGGAGGCGAAGAGAAAAGGAGAAGGCACTACCGAGGCGGCGCTCACGATGGAGCATGAAGGAATTATCCGCTTCTTCAACTCTTACGCGCAGATTAATCGGACGGTCGCGGAGATTGAAAGAAGTCTTGAAGAATTGAAAAACAAGGCCGACAGACCAGACGACCTGGATGTCGAGGCCAAGTTAACATAAAACCATAAGGACGGTAACAGATGGCAGGTGAAAATTCAACTACCGGCCCCGAGGGTGCAAAGGCGACCTCAGGCGAGCCGACTCCTGAGCAGATAGAGGCAGGCCAGAAGGCTGATGCTCTGGCTGCTTATGGAATCGCGTCTACTGAGCCCGGAGCATCCGGAGGCGACCCGGAAAAGAAAGAGCCTGAACAGAAAAAGTCCGAGGCGAAACCTGAAGGCGACCCGAGCAAGCAGCCGCCGACCGGCCAGACCGGCCCCGAGGGCAAGCCGACCACTCCACCCGAGAAGAAACTACTGGCGGGGAAGTACGAGACCCCGGAAGCGCTCGAATTGGGACATACGGAGCTGCAGGCGCAGTATTCGAAGATTCTCAACGAGAAGAAAACGCGCGAGGCGGAGCTCCTCAAGGAATTAGAGGAGGCCAAAAAAGCCAAGGAATCGGCTACTCCGCCCGCCAAATCCGGCGAAGGCGGAGACAAGCCATCGCCAGCGCCCCCCTCTTCCGTCAGGGAAATCGCCAAAACCAATCCCAAACTGGCGAAGATTCTTACCACCCTCTCAGAGTCTCTCGGCGAGAGTGAGGCTAACGCATTGTCCGATTTTCTGGACACTGCACTGGAACATGAACGCAGCCGGTATGCCGCACTCGAAGCGAAATTGTCCGAGCATGACAAAGTTGTATCTCAGGTTGCCGCCGGCGAGCAGGAGCGGATGTTTCGGGAGGTCGAGATGGAATTCTCCGATGCCCATCCCGAGTATAAAGACCCTGACATCAAGGCTGAATGCGACAAAATCCTCAAGGAAATAGCAGAGAACGGAAATAACCCCAAATATCTGCTGGAGCTTCAGCTTTACGCCGCTAAGGGGCGGCTCCTGCCGCAGCTGGTCGACAAGCTTCTCAGCAAGCGCGTCAAAGAACTGAGCAAGGCGGAAGTCGATAAGATGCTCGCCTCGGGTTTAATTGTTTCGGGCGGCGCCGGTCCCAGCTCCGGAGGGGGAGCAGAGAATGACGACGCCAGAACGGTCGGGCTTAAAGCCTACGGATTGGAGCCGAAGTAAAAAGAGTCTCTGTCTTCGCCGCGGGGCAAGGAGATAGAGAGAAGTGCCCAGTTATATAACCGGAAGACAGAGCACCGGGACGGTTCTTCAGGCCGAACGGAAAATTGACACTCCTCCGGAAGTCTTCTGGCTGCAGAAAGACCTGACGCCGCTTGTGCATATCAGCGGCGGCGGCGGACTGGAAGTCGGGTCAAAATCCGACGGAAAGCTGCCCGCGAAGAAAAAGGTATGCGTCAATCCGGAATTCAAAGTCCTGGAGAAAGAGCCGCGCGGACGCTGGACGGCGGTCAACTACTCCACCGGCTACACCGCCGGCGCGACAACCATCATCTGCGATTCGGTCGCCCATATCCAGGTTGGCGACATCGTCAAAAATGTCGTCAAGGAAGAGGTTGTCTACGTCACGGCGCGTGACACCGGGGCTAACACCATCACCGTAGTGCGCGGATTCGGCGCTACGGCGGCGGCTGCCTGGGCCGACAACGAGCCGCTTCTGCGACTGGCGACGCAGTCGGAGGAGAACCAGGCACCCCCGACCATCCACAAGGTCCAGAATCGTCTTCGGACGAATTATTGCGGTATATTCCGCGATACTCTGGGTCTTTCCCGCACCGCTCAGAACTCGGAATATTACGGCGGGAAAAAGAAAGAGGAGCTCCGCCAGGAGTCCCTCATCGAGCTGAAGAAGAATATCGAGTATGCTTTTCTCTGGTCGGAGCCGTATGAGGACCTGACCGGTCCGGTCAACGGCGCCCCTATCCGGACCACCGGCGGTCTCTGGTATTGGGGCATCAACGGCGGGGGGAATGTCACCACCGCCACTACCACATTCACCAAGTCGGGCTGGCTGAGTTTTGTCCGGTCCTGTTTCCAGTATGGCGATGCTATGGTGCGGGTAGCCCTTTGCTCTCCGCTCGTCATCGAGATGCTGGACTACTGGAAAGACGGCAAGCTGCAGATGAAGCCAAGCGAATATCTCTATGGCATCAAGGTCGCCGAGTGGGAGACCGGTAACGGCACCCTGCTTATCGTCCGCGATACCATCCTGCAGAATTCGCCCTACGGCACAACCACGGCCGGCTACGGAGGCGTTGCCATCGTCTTCGACCCCGACCTGGTCCAGTATCGTTATCTGCAGAACTCTGATGTCGCTCTCTACGAGAATGTCGTCAGAGATGGTACCGACGGCTTCACCGACGAGCATATCGCCGAAGTCGGGCTGGGCGTCATCAATCCGGAGAATATCTCGATTCTCAAGGGTGTGACGACCTACGCTTAAGTCTAAAAGAGGGGGCTTGAGGCGACCGACCTCGAGCCCTCTGAAAAAAAGGAAACTGTAATGCCGAACAAAAAGTCCACTAAGGCTGTGAAGGACGAGGCGACCGACCTCGAGCCCTCTGAAAAAAAGGAAACTGCCGGCGTCGTGGAAGCGCCAGATTCTAAAATGAAATTTCCAGTCTTCCTATACTGCCGAATCGCTAATGCAACCTATCAGTTCACCGGAAAGCGGTATCCGGACGGAACCTGGCCGCCGGTGAAACTAATTCGAACGAGCGCTCCGCATGAGATTGAAATCACCAACGAGGAAGACCTTCACCTCATGATGGGGCATGCTCTCTACGGCCTGGAATTCTGGCTGGTAGACACCTCCGTCAACAAGACGACAACCAAGTATCTCGAGGGGCGGCAGACGGCCGGATCCCTGAAATCCGAAGGTCAGGAATAGGAGCGCCTCAGGTGGGAAAACTGGTCTCCCTCCATCCGCGGCGGCGGCCAATAGTGAAAATCTGCATCCCTTACTATGACTCCCTGCCGCAGCAGATGATTGAGTTTCGAGATGTGCTGCTTAACGGCGGCATTCCTGGCTATCAGATTATGGTCGACACCCAGGAAGGGGCTTTGATTCATTTCCTCCGGAACGAATTTGTCACCGACACCCCGCAGTTGCAGTGGGATTTCCTTTTCTTCCTCGATGATGACATGGGATTTCAAAAGGAAGAATTCCGGAGCAATACGGTGGTCGATTTCGAAGGGAAGAAGCTGGCGCTGCCTTATATGCTGGAATTGATGAAGCGGATTTTAGACCATAATCTGAATATCTGCGGCGGACTCTATTGTCAGCGCGGCGCGCCCTACCTTCCGCAGGTTTTTAAGCTGGCGATTCCGGACCGTCAGGAAGGTCCCTGGATAAACATCCTCAACCCTCCCGACGAAGGAGTTCTGGAAGTTGACGCCATCGGTACCGGATTTCTCTGTATCAAGCGACAGGTTTTTGACGCCTTTTCGGCGGAGCACGAGCGGAGGCTGATAATCAAAAGGAATTACGAGAATTTCTTAAAAGACAATCCCGAGGTCTTACGGGGGCTGTCCGAAGAATTGAAGAAATATCTCGAGATTGCCAAACCGCAGATAAATCCTCCCTTCTGGTTCGACCATGTGTATGACCCGACGCGCGGCACATGGGGGGATGTCGGCGAAGATATCTATTTTTGCCGCGAGGCTCAAAAATTGGGCTTCAAAATCTACTGCGACTTCTCGGTTCAGCTCGGGCATATGACCCTCAGCTATCGAACGCCGGCGCAGTATAAATATGCCTTCATGAAAGACCAGCTGATGCAGCATAAGGCCTGGTGCGACAAGAATAATTTTACCTCTCCCGTGCTTGATTTTGCCTCTGATTTGCGCGAAGACGAGGATGAGGTTGCAGAGGAAGCGGAGTCCACTGTGGCAGACAAGGAGACCGTCAATGGCTAATATCAACAAGGTGGTGGTGATGATTCAGGGCAAAGTGATGAATTTCAACGCCGATTATCGCGCCGCCATTGAAGCGACTATCGAGTCGGCCTGGTCAGAGATGGGAGACCGCCATGAATGGTGGTTCCTACGGGCCGGAGCGCCACATAGTTTTAGCGTTCCAGCCAATACCGGAGTAGTGACGCTCGGCCGGGACGATATCGGCAGAATCATCAAGATTGCCGATAGCGCCCGCAAGAAGAAAATCAACTTCGTCGGCGAGGATGGCTATGATGCCAGCCTGAATCCGGCCGATGTCAGTGGCAGCGAGCTTTACAACACGGGAGTTCCGGAGGTGGCGATGCTCTATGGCCTGGCCGATAATGGGCGCAAGCAGCTCGCCTTCAGCCCCAGCCCAACAGAAAGCACAACTTACTACCTGCATTACTGTCTTAAGCCGACGCTGGGCAATCTCAATCGTTTACCCGAAAGCCATGTTCCGACACTGGTGCATAAAGTTCTTTCGATACTGGCGCCACCCGTCGAGAAGAGGGGGGCCGACGGGTATGTCTGGTGGAAGGCGGTCACTAAGGATGAGGATACTCTTTATGAACAGGGTTTGCGCCGCCTGATAGCGCAGGCGCGTCCGGTAACGCCGCCCATTCCGACCGTCACAATTGACCCATATCTCGAAGGGAGGCTTCTTGAAATCGACGAACTTCCGTAAACGGCGGATAGCGGTTATTCTGCTTTTGGGTTTTCTGGCGCTCTGGTCTATCAATATTCTGGAGAGCGCCACCCTGGCCGACATCTACCGTTCCGTCAGAGGGAGAAGCCTTTATTTCGACAGCCGCCGGATAACCGATTCTCTTATCCGTCAGTTCACCAACGAAGAAGCGGAGAATATCGCCATCCTCGGCTCGGCTCTCGAGCGAGAAACAACCATTGTCCTGACCGGCGCCGCCTATGAGTATACCCTGCCGAGCGATTTCTATCTGGGGGAAGCGGTGATTTTAAATCCCAATCCGGCCCCTGGCAGCAACGAGACCCCCCGTCCCTCGGCCTTGAAATACTCCCCGCTCCGCGACTATGGACGCAATCCCGCTTTCGAGTCGGGACGCCCCACGCAGTGGAGCGTATTCAACGATAAAATCCGCTTCGACCGGGTTAGCCAAACGGAACTGGATACGGCGACGCTATTCTATTTCGCCCATCATGAAATTTTGACCGACACCACCGACACGCTTGATTTGCCCCAGCAGTTTGAGCCGCTCCTGATTGACCGCGTAGTTCTAAAATGCTATAGCCGGATAAATTTCAGCCCGCCCGACAAAGAGGAACTTCTCCAGAATATCCTTTTCATCGAGCAGAAACTCCTTGGGAGGCCGGTCGATGAGAGGTAAGCGAGCTTTCCAAATAACCCCAGTCACCTGGGCCTTATTCGCTTTAGTCCTCCTTTTAACGGAAGTGGCTCCTGAGGTTGTTACCGCCCAGGAGCCATATTCAATCTACAACTTCTCCGGAGGGATGAACTCGGTCGATAATATATTCTCCGTTCCGCCAGAGCAGGCGCAGATAGTCCGCAACTGGAATCTCGACCGATACCCCGGGAGCCTCTATCCAAGACCGGGATTTCACGCCCTGACCAGCGCCCTGCCGAATCATAATGAAATTTCGGCGATTTTTTCACATCGCTTCTCCAATGGGCAGGGGTATCTTTTTGAGGTTTTGAGAATCAACACCGGCTATTATGCCGACCTGAAGGTCAGCGAGCCATTCTCTTACGATTGTACCGACTCGCTTTATTCTTATCTCTATCCCACTACCGGCATCTGGACGGTTTGGAATGATGATATTCTATTTTGCAACGGCAGAAATCGCCCGCTAATTATCTCCGGCGCTCCCTCGACCATGACGGCCGATTACGTCACCCCGTTAGCCCCGGGACAGGCTGAAGTGATTACGCTTAAACAGTCCGGCAATCTCAACGGCGTCTATCGCTACGCTTTTGTAGCCGAAGTGCCCTGCTCAACCAATTACGCTTTTTCGAAGTGGTGTGGTCCCTTGTCGGCGCCAGTGCGGGCGCTCAACGAGAGAATACTCATTCAGAATCTCTATCCGCAAATTGCCGACTCTGTCTGTGTCGCCCCGGGGGCGCTTGATTTCCTGCTGGTTCGAACTCGCGGTGACCATAACAATTTTGACACCGATTCACTTTTTGTAATAGATACCTTCAGCGTAACCAACAACTGGACAAACGCTCAGCTCTGGAACCACGGTGACAATCTGAGTGATGCCACCCTGAACAATACCTACTTCTGGAAAACCATCCGGGAAGCCCAGCCTCCATCGGGATTAAATATCCAGTACCTCCTAAACCAGGAATATCCGCCGCTGAAGAACTGCTACTATTCTCTGGGCGCGCCCACTTTCTTAGATGGAGACGGCGGGTCAACGGCCGACACCGTTTCCGGCTATTCCAGCAACTGGTGGGTTCAGTATGCGGTTTATTTGCTGGACACGCTGACGGGCAGAACGAGCGATACTTCTCGGGCTCTGACTTACTATAACACCGAAATTGAGCGTTTTCAGACGAAAATCGGGCTGCCGCCCTGCCAGAGCCGATATGTCAGGGTCGTCATAAAGCGGCTAATTGATATCGTCAATGATGCCCCTTACTATCACGGCTGGTATGTGTTGGACACTATCACCAGCAATGCCGCCACCGATTACACCGATACCGAGCACTGGCGCGACCTGGAAGCCAATCATGACCTCTTTGAGCGCAATGTGCTCGATGTAGTTCTAAGCGGGGTGGTGGTTCATGAAGGTCGCCTCTGGGGCTGGGACGACCAGAAGATCTATATCTCCCAGTCCGGCACGCCTTACGAATGGTATCAGTTCGACTACCTCGATGTCGATCTCGATGACGGCGACCAGAATGTTCGCCTGGTCTCTTACGAGGGGTATCTGATTCTTTATCGGCACAATTCCATCTTGATAATCTATACCCAGGATGGGAATGTCTATAATCGCAGTAAGAAGGAATCGGGCGTCGGACAGATTGCCCGCCAGGGGTTCGTCAATTATAACGGCGCCAATATTTTTCTGGACCGGAAAGGAATCTCCCTGGAGACGGGGAATATCTACCGCGACCAGTCACTCTCGCGCCGTTATATTTCCGACAACATCCGCAATTATATCGTTAGAAGCCCTGACAGCATGACGGCGGCGGCGATGCGGATTTTCGATGATATTTTGCTTTTCTCTTATCCCAATACCGACACCACCTGGGCTCATTTTTTCAAGACCAATGGCTGGTCTTTCTGGACCTACCTGGATTTCCATGACGCGGTTATGTATGATACCCTCAATCGGGTTAACCTGGCGCCCTTTCGGGATTTCTGCTTTGTGAGCCCGGGATCAGACCTTCTCTATAAACTCGACTACAACGATTCCCTCGATGAGGGGGGGTATCGGATTTATCCTCTTTACGAGAAACGGGGGATTGCCCGCAGCCTGGAGCCGGTGAATTTTGAGGCGGCCTACTTGCGCTCTGATTGGCTGTCTAATATCGATGACACGGCCGCCGGTGACCCTCTGGTTAGAGTCAGGGTCTATAACGAAGACGGTCAGAAACTGGACACGCTTACTTTCGATTCTCTCTCTTACGCTCACGCCAAAAGATATGTCGACCAGAGCACCCTCCATACCGCGCACTGGTTTAATCTGCAGATAGAGCCGATTATGAACGCCGTGGATAAGAACATAACCAAAGTGAAGATAGACGGGATTGACTGTATCGTCAAACCGGTCGGAATAGACTAAAAAAGGGAGGTAGAACAAATGGCTTTCGGAATTGATGAATTTCTGGCAATCGGCTCTGTCCTGGGAAGCACCGCCAGTGGTCTGGTCGGCGGCGGCGGAAAACTAAGCAAGCCGGAACGGGATATCCTCAACCGGCGCCTGGGAGTCGGTGAGCAGTCCTACTGGAAGCTTCCGGAATTGGAAGAGCAGTTGACCGCCGATATCGACCAGAATGAACTGAACAAAATGTCGCGGATGCTGCAGCTGGCCAATGCGCCGGCGCTGAAGAAATTTTTGCAGACGGCCGGAGCGCGATTTGGAAATCGCTCAGGACTGACGCAGCAGGCTCTGACCAACGCGACTATCCAATCGCTTTATATGCCCCTGGCCGAGTTTTATCAGAACCTCTATAACCGCCGGCAGCAAAACCTGGGTGATGTCTACTCCACCCGCGCCGCCCTGGCCCGGGTATAGGGCGAGAAGGAGAGCGAGGGGAGCATGGGAATAGCCAGAGCGGACTTGAGTGAGGCGCTGCGCCGACTGAGCCAGGGATTGATGGATATCTACGCCCTACGGGAGAGGAAACGGCTGAGACGCGAGGAGATGGATAGGGAGAATCGTCAGTTTGACTGGCAGCAGAAGAAATTTTATCTCGGTCAGGAAGAAGAAGAGCGTCAGCGTCGGGAAGCGGCCGCTGAAAGAGATACTCGCCTTGACATCCAACAGCGAAACGAAGCCTGGAACAGGGAATTAGAATTGCGCCGGCTCGGGCTTTCGGAGAAGCGTTTCGCGGCGGAGCAGGAAGAGAAGAAGAGGCCTCCCGTATATGCTCCCAGCGACTTGGAAAAGCGATATCAGTTCTACCTGAAACAGGGCAAGACAAAAGAAGAGGCTTTACAATTGGCCCGCAACGAAAAACCTGAGGAAGAAAAGCCCAGCCTGGCCGAATGGGTAAGGCTCTGGAATGCTATGGATAGCCAGGAGAAGGCACAGTACGGTAACGACCCGGGGGTTTTTAAGCAGGCAATGCTGCGAGATATGAATAGAAAGATGGTCATCGGTGGGGTTCTGGCCGAGGAAGCGCCCGGATGGACAAATCAGGCGACCTGGAACGGCTACGTCTCGAAAGAGGCGGCGATGAAAGACCTCGACGAGGACCTTCGCAAGGGACTCATAAGCAGCGCGGACTATGATGATTGGAAACGACAAATAGAGGGAGTTTTTGGGAAGTAGATGGGTGAGCGTCCCTGGTTAAAAAATAAAATTCCGGCAATTGCGTCCGATACGGCGGTGGAGATTTCTGAGCAGCATCAGAGACCCTGGTTGAAGCGCCAAGCGGCAGTTGCGCCTATGCCTGAAGAGCCGGCGGCTGCCGGCGGCTTTTCCAATTGGCTCTATTCACCCACCGAATATCCGAAAGGGTTCCCTGTCACGCATCCGGAAACGCTTATCAAGGGAGCGGAGGCAACGCTTAAGGGCATAATTCGCGCTCCGGAATTTCTCCAGCCGGTCGTCGAAGCCCAGCTGAAGGGACCGCTTGCCACAGCCGAGGCGGCTGGCGAGACCGCCTATGGACTGGCTCGATATCCTTTCGACGCCGCCAGGAGGCTGATAAACGCCTTTGGGGCTGGAATAGAAGAGCCTCCGCATATCGGACAGGAAAGACAACCGGCGCCGACCTCTAAAGAGATTCTCGATATGTATGCTCAAAATCCGGTTCTACTGGCCTTCGATTTGGCCAGTGTTTTTGGTTCTGGAAGCGCAACAATGAAGGCCGGCGCCAATCCGCGACTCACTATGTCGAAGTCTCAATATCGGGCTAACTTGCCGGAGTTTGAAAGAACCGTAGCCGAAGTGAGAGAACAAGGTGAATCCGCTAAAGCTCCAGGCTTAGAGCAAGTCCCGAAGCCGAAAGAACCGAAGATGGAAATCCCAGTAACCCAAGATGTCACTCTCAGGCAAATAAAAGAATCTCCCACCGCCTCACTTATGGATGAACTTCTTGAAATGCAGAGGTTCTCAAAAGAGCCGTTGACAGCCGAGCAGATTGCCGGGATGTCGCGTCAGGAACTGGAATATCGCGTTTCCGGTGGTAGAATTAAACCGGGGAAAGAAACTGCCCCTTCCGCTGTGGCGGATAAGGCCGCCGCTGAACCCACCATAAAAAAGGTGCCGGCGGCGACCTATCGTGAAGTTGCGCCGGAAGAAGTTTTGCCGCCCGGGGCCCAGGTCAAAATGGACTTGGCTACTGGCAAAAATTATGTGAGGGTTGAAGCAGAACGAGCGTCACCCCAAGAAACGGCAAAAATGCCTGAGAAGATTGTCATCGGCGGGTCAATGCCGGGGCTGAAAGAGGCGGTCGAGGGGAAGAAGGCGACCAAACCTCCTGAGGCCGGAGGAAAATTAACGGGCGAAGGACTCGAGGCTTTCAAGGGCCCCGCTCAGATAGCTAAAGAGACAATGCCGAAAGAAGGGGAACCGGTCGGAGTGCAACATATCAGGGAGTTTTTCAGCCGGTCATTGCGAGTTCCTATTTTTACCGGATTTAAAGGGAAGCGGGAACGAATTCTGAAAGCCACCGGAGCCTACAATAAGAGAGCCGAAACCATCGCGATGAAAGACTGGGGGGATGTGGCGGCGCTAACTCATGAGGTGGCTCACCATATCGACAAAGGGTATAAATTTTCTGACCTTCCCGGGTACAAAGAGGAACTCGGCAAGCTCGATTATGAGCCGACAAAGTCTCGACCGAATGAAGGATTTGCCGAGTATGTCCGGCATTATCTAACAGAATCGGCTAAACCGGAAATTATGGCGCCGAAATTCACAGAATCGTTCACTCAATTCCTGGCGCAGCATCCAGAGCTTAAAGAGACTCTCGAAAGCGGCAAGGGGATTATCAGTAGATGGAGAAACGAGGGTTCGGAAGCTCGGGTTATCGCTCATATCGATTGGAAGGGGCGCGGCATCGCCCAGACCGCCAAGGAGAAAGTGCTCTCAGGAATAGCCCGGGTACGTACCTTATTCGAAGACGATTGGCTGCCGGTAGAAACTCTTGAAAAAAAGGCCACCGGTGAAGGCAATATCACCGAGGCCGCCAAAGAGGGTAGAATCCTTCCGGCCGACAGCCCCACGTTGCAATATCGAGCCAATAAAATGGCAGCCGACCGCAAAGCGATGGATATGGTCACGGAAGGAACCTTCGACATGGCCGGTAATAAAACCGGCCCTTCACTGCGAGAAGCATTGGCTCCGATATCGAATCAAAAGAAACAGTTTGCCCTCTACGGGACGGCACGGCGCGCTCTCGAGCTTCATAAGAGGGGAATCAACCCGGGAATAGACCTGGCTGACGCCACTTTCATCCGAGACAAATATGAGTCTCGGCTATTCCGGAAGGCATTCGAAGATTATCAGGCTTTTAATGACCGCGTCTGGGATTATGTGGTAGAATCGGGCGCCATCGAAAGGCAGGCCGTCGATGCCATGAAGGCGCTCAATAATGAATATTTCCCCTTCTATCGCGTCATGGATTCCAGGGCCGACCTGGCATCGCTTTCGACCTCGACTCGCTGGGCCAATTTGCCCTCGCCCGTCAAGAAAATTCGAGGCAGCGGTCGTCAGATTATAAATCCTTATCATTCCATGGTCAAGAATGTGTCATTCCTTATCGGCCTGGCGGACAAAGCCCGAGTCGGTCGCGCCCTGGCTAAACTGGCCGATAGCCATGAAGGCCTCGGAGCATTCATAAGAGAAGTCGAGTTGCCAAAAGCTACTACCAAATTTAATCTCGAGCAGCTGGAGGGGCAGCTGAAAGAAGCCGGAGTTGATGTCAGCCGGGCATCGCTTGACCAGATAGTAACCGTCTATACCAATGCCGCCACGCGCGCCATCAATCGCGACAATATCATTACCTTGGTTGTAGACGGAAAGAAGAAGGCTTATCAGGTTCATGCCGATATCTATAAGACGCTGATGTCCATGGACCGGATGCATCAGCCATTCTTCATTAAATATTTCTTCGCTCCAGTGGCCCGGGCGGTCAGATTGGGGGCGACCGGGCTACGTCCGGGATTCAGCCTTATCACCAATCCTCTGCGTGACATACAAGGGGCTTGGCTGCAGTCGGAATTCATTCGGCCTGACCGGTTCCCCGATGCTATGGCGAAAGCGACTATCGACCGCTTCAATCCCAGTAGCGAGACGAAGGAGTTATATGCGCGTTCCGGAGTCGATATGGCCCACTTCATCGGCGCCGACCGGAAAAGTCTTGAGAAGGCGGCCCGCCAGGTGCTTGCCTCCGATGCCAAGAAAAAGACGATGAATGTCGTCTCTCATCCGATTGAGGCTCTCAAAGAAGTCTTGAGCGTCACTGAATCGATTCCCCGTTTGGCGGAATTCGAGGCCGCTTACAAAAAGGGAGAGCAGCTCTACGGGAAGAAATCCGAAAGCGCGCAAATACTCGCCTCAGCGGCAGCTCGCGATGTGACGGTCAATTTTACCAGGATGGGAGCCTATGGGTCGGTAATCAATCAGATAATTCCCTTCTGGAACGCGAATGTTCAGGGACTCGCGAAATTCATCAGATTCGCTCGGGAACATCCGATAAAGGCATCTACGAAAGCGGTCGCTTCGCTGACGATTCCGACGGCCATTCTCTGGAACATCCATAAAGATGAGCAGTGGTACAAGGAGCTCCCCGCCTGGGAGAAATATTCCTTCTGGCATTTCAACCTGGGGAAAAATCCAGACGGTTCCGACAAGATTCTGCGGCTGCCCAAACCTTTTGAGTGGACGGTTGCTTATGCCGGGGGTCCCGAATTAGCCCTTAATTATTTCTATTCAAAAGACCCGGAAGCGCTCAAGGAGGGAATGAGGGCGATAGTCGACCAGATTACCCCCGGGCAGACCTTTGAGATTAACGGCGTTCCGTTCCCGGCGCCGGTGGATTTGCCTCCCTCAATCAAAGTGCCCATAGAGCTCTGGGCTAATTACGATTTCTTCCGTGACCGGCCTATCGACCCATACTGGGAAGCGAAAAGCAAAGACCCTAAAGATAGATTCAGTCCCTACACGACCGAGACGGCCAAATTTATAGGGAAGACCTTTGGCTTGTCACCCCGGAAAATCGACCATCTGCTTCAGGGAATGACGGGAGGGCTGGCCAGCGGGATAGTGAGAACAGTTGAGACCGGCGTCAAGGCCGCTGCGAGTGGGGAGATTCCCGAAATCGCGCATCCGGCGAATATCCCTGTGGTCGGCAGGCTATTTACTCGAACAGAGACTCCGGAAGCTCGCGAGAAGCGGATACAGTTTGAGCAGAAAGAGTTGATTCAGCGTCTCGCCCGACTGAGAGAAAAAGGGAAAGACGCGGAAGCAGATAAACTGATAGAAGAGTGGAATAACCGTTATCCGGACTTTAGATATTAGGAGAGCAGCATGGAATTCAACCTCGAGTTCGTTGTGGTGGTCGTCACCCAGACCATTCTGGTGGTCGGTTTCTTCTGGAAACAACGCGAAAAAATTATCCGCGAGATAAGCGCCACCAAAGAGACTTTAAGCGCGCAGATAGGCTCTTTGAAAGGGGATATTATCAGCGTCCGGAAAGACACCGCCAACATTGAGAAGGAACTGGAGGAACATAAGGTCGAAAGCTGGCGGGAGAAGGAGCGGCTTAGCGGCGAAATTACCCGCATCTACGATAAGATTGACAAAGTCAGGAACGGAACCAAAGGATAAAAAAGGAGGACACGATGAAGCAGTTACAGGGAATGTTGATAAGCCTATTAGCCATACTGGCTCTCGGAGCGATATGCGCCGCGGCTCCTACCGGAGTCTGGCTGCACTGGACGGCTGTCCCCGACGATGCCAACGAATCAGCCTCGGGACCGGCCAGCTATTATGTCCTGAAAGTTTTCGAAGATTCGCTTTCGGCGGCTGACAGTGTTTCCTTTTGGAGCTGCAATCCGCTTTCCTGCGTGATTGTGCCGGCTACACCGACACCTTCTAATCCGGGACAAATTGACAGCGCCTATGCCGCTTTTTCTTTAATGCCCGGAAAGCCTTATGTTTTCTATGCGATTGTCGCCTGCGATACGACCGGGACTTTCGGAGCCGAACTACGGGGGCCGGTTTCTAATGTGAAAAGAGTTAACTTGCCCGATATGACCCGTCCGGCGCGGATTGTCAATCTTGAAGTGCTTCGTTACGAATAGAGGCATATAGATATGAAGCAGTATCAAAATCGGTTCCTCGCGCTGGCCGTCTGGTATCTGGCTGTCGCCCTGCTGGCGGTCATTCTGCTTCTCATTGGCTCGGAAATAGCCCAGGGGCAGGAACGAGAGACCTGGCTGGCGACGGCGCTGAGTAATGATGCCGCGGCCGATGCCAGAATAATAGCGCGCAACCTGCGGCTGGAAGCGGGCGATACCCTGGGGGATTCCAAGATGCCGGGGGTGATGATTTCGGCCTGGGACAAGGAATGTTTCCTCAAGATGGGGCTGCGCACCGGAATAATCTCGACCCTGCAGCGCCCCG
Source organism: Candidatus Zixiibacteriota bacterium (assembly GCA_040753495.1). Taxonomy (NCBI): domain Bacteria; kingdom Pseudomonadati; phylum Candidatus Zixiibacteriota; species Candidatus Zixiibacteriota bacterium. The sequence continues at coordinate 46 of JBFMEF010000042.1, read as the reverse complement.
CGCCGATTCTGGTCAACGGATATCCCGGCGTCAGGATTGTCCAGGA
>JBFMEF010000041.1 GCA_040753495.1 Candidatus Zixiibacteriota bacterium | reverse complement strand
ATTCCGGTTTTCAGGTCACGCCCGATTTCTTCAATAGATGCTCCGTAGTAGACAGAACCGGATGCCTCCCCCCAGCATTCGCCGTCAATCTCGACAAACAGGCTGGTCTTGGTTGCGGCGGCGCCGTATGCCACCCGGAAAGGGCGCCGAAGCTTCATTTCTATTGGGAAATAACGAATATCTATCTTATAACTCTCCGCGCTTCCAGGAATATTTTCACTAAGTCAGGACGGTAATTCTTCCGCTCCGGGTTCATCGTTTCGACAGCGACGCCACCGGCGCGCAACGATGAATGAAGGAATTGCCCATGGTCCATGGCTATTGCCACATGACCGGTGAAAAACAGAAGGTCGCCCGGCAGAACTGAATTGCTCTCCACTTTCATCCCCTGCTGCCGCTGCTCTTTGCTGTCTCGCGGCAGACGGATTCCGAACCGCCCAAAAACCATCCTCACCAGACCCGAGCAATCAAATCCATAGGGTGTTATCCCTCCCCACAAGTATGGAGTGCCGAGGAACTGACGAGCCTCTTTAACCACTTTGGCGCCTAAATCTTCTTTCCCGACATATTCAGCCCACGCCAGATTCTTAGCGGGCAGACTTATGCTTATCCCGTTGAGGGTTTCTACCTCAACTTCAGCTTTGGCTTCCCGTTTCAATTTCAGAGCGGTGCCGTAGAAGAGGAATCTGGGGAGTGGGGAATCATCGCTCCAGCCAGGCAGGCTCAATGTAGAAGCCGTAACCAGATACTGCGGGGCGGCAAGGGCTGATTTATACCGCTTTCCGGATATGATTTCAACCGCCGCTTCACTCACCCAGCCGGTATATCCATCAGCCTGCTCCACATGAAAATATCCGGTGCGGCGGGAGTAAATTTTTAGCGGCTCATTGAACAGAATCTGACTGCGCCGCTCCGACTGGAATTTCGGCTCCGCCCGCAGGTCTGTCACATTTTTTACGACCGTTCCGTAATACATCGCCTAATGAATTAACTCCTGAAGGCCCGCTTGACAACAAAAAAATAGCCCCGCCGAATAGGCGGGGCTATCAACTGCAAACAACCTCTTAGAAATTGATGCGACCGGTAAAATACTGATTATTGTCGAATGTCTCCGTTTCAGTCCAGGAGTATTCGAAAGTAACATCAGTATTACCGAAGTTCAGCGTCAATCCGGCGCCGAAGGAGAAGCCATACAGATATGACTCCTGCTGCGAGTAATTATACCCGGCGCGCAGGAAATACTTGCCGTCATACCCATATTCCAATCCCCCCTGCCAGAGGTCTTCGGAATAGTTGTTGGAACAGAAATTGCCGCTGACCGTGGCGAGATTCGGACCATTGCTCAGAAAATCAAAGGACATCCCCAGATTAAATGAGCTGGGCAGGTCGAAAGTCGCCGCGACCGGGCGCGCCGGACGCAGGTCAAGAACGCGGTCAAATCCACGGCCTGAGAATTTCATCTCCGGCCCGTAGTTCTTAATCACCATTCCCAGCGAAACGCCGTGCCAGTTGGGACGATAAATGAAGCCGACATCAAAAGCCACGCCGGAGGCGGAGACTTCAAAAATCCTTTCATTTATGTACATCCCGGTGGCGCCGAAAGTGACGTTATAGGTCAAAGTTCTGGCGTACGACAGCGAGAGCACCGAAAGTGAGGGGTTGAAGACTCTACCCGTCCCATCCGGAAACTCTTCGGTTGTCTCTTCCATATCGCCGATGGAGACAATCTTGGCGCCGACGCCGAGAATGCCGAAATCGGACATATTCGTGGCAACGCCAACAAAGTTGACATCAATATCGGCAATATACGGCTGATGGCTGAAGAACGCCTCGGTTCCCTCAAGAGATGCCAGACCAGCCGGATTCCAATAGATCGATTCTACCCCGGAGGCGTTGGCAGTTACCGCACCGCCCATCGCCGTGCCGCGCGCGCCGATCGGGATACGCAGCTCCTGGGCTCCGGCAGTACCTAACCGCCTATCGCTCCCCGCGTAAGCCGTGCTAAGGCTTGCCGCAAGGAGAATCAGCATCAGAAATACTATTTTATTCTTCATCGCTTATATCCTCCTTGCTTAGTAAATCTTCAAGACTTCGGCTTCAGTGAACACCGCTATTTTCCCAATCTTCTGCCCGAATCCCGGAGCATCAACGACATAAATATATATGCCTGACGCCACCGGCAGTCCTTTCTCGGTCAGAAGATCCCAGCTGGTGATGGCTGAAGGGTCGTCTTTCTTGATAGTCCGCACCTTATCACCGGCAATATTGTAAATCGATATATCGCACTTGCGCGGCAAATGATGGAACTTCAAGGTGTTAAATCCCGGTGACGGGTCATAGGTGCTGTACAGATAGAACGGATTTGGCACCGCCTTTATCTTGTCCAGTTCGTTTTCCGCCTGTACCAGCGTCGGGGCAGTTGTCGTAAAGGTAAAAGTATCAGTGACTGCCAACGGCTTGGTGGTGGTCAGACGAAATATCGTTCCCAGTTCCGGATAATCCAGAGTGAAGACCGGCGGATTGGTCAATGTATCTCCATCGGCAGTATGACCGTTCCAGTTTACCAGAACGACACGCGCCAGTACCTCGCCGGTGGTCAGAGTGCGGTCGTATGTACCGCCCAACATTGCCGCTTCATTGGCAAGATAGCCGGCTTCGCCCGGTGTCATGTCGCTTGGCAGACGGAAATAAATCCAGTCTGTAAACGGGTCGTTATCCAGCCCGGAGACAGCATGTTCGCCATCCCCGCCGCTTCTCAGCGGGTCATTGATACAGCCCCAGGATTCCAGACCAAAAACGTCGTCGCTGCCATCATCAATAATCTCAAGCGACATCCTTACGTCGTCGGAGGGGTCATTGGGGGTGGCAATTCCGGTTCTCCAGACCTCATAAGGCACCCAGTAAACATTGTCGTCATTGAACCACTCAATGGCATAACTTCCCTCGACTCCGGGATTGTCGTAAGAACCGGTAAAGCGAATCTCATAATCATATGAGCCAATTCGGGCAAAGTTGTCACCGTCTCGAGTAGTGCGCGACAGGAAGAATGCGTAATCCCAGCTTGGATTGCTGCTGCAAGTGCCGCCACCCACATCGGCGGTATGAATACCCCAGCGGGCTTCACCGTAGAGGGTATCCGTTACCTGCTGCGCTGCAGTTGGCCTTATCGATGGGAAGTTCCCGAAGTCAAAGGCGCCGCCCTCGGGCGGGTCAATAGCGCCGTTGGCATTCGCGACAACATCGAAACTAAGAAAATCGACTGGCGGACCCTGAACTTTGACATAGAATCCATCGACTGCCAGATAGGCATTGTCACCGCTCAGGTTAGACTGAAATTCAAGCAGTGTAGTGTCCTTGGTCACATTTTCCAAATGCCATCTCAGTTCGCTGAAATAGATTACGGTGTCAGGGTCGGCGCTGGTGTCGACCATGGAATCGACAAAGACTATACGGTAGGTATCTCCAGTCAAAGCCAGCGGATCGATGATTATCGGAGTCACTATACCCTGAGAGACACCAGCCGTATGCTGGACTTCAATAACATCCTCAAGTTCCGCCTGAGGATAAATGCCTGCCGGAGGAGCCTGAGGCTCAACCACGATCGGCACCCTATTAGCCGAAGTAATTGTCTTCGGCGTGGCGGCGCCATCATAGCCGTATGCTTCCACACGGAAGTAATAGGCATTGGCGTCCTTCAGGTCACCGCCGAGGATGAAATCCTCATCGATTCTGATATAACGGCTGATACCGTTATCTGACCCGAACTTTACTCCTCGGGTCTCAAGGACGCCGGTAATCGGGTCAAGAACTTCATCGAGAATCTGGGCAACGCCATTATTGACATCATAGTTGGCAATCCGCTTCCAGGGACCATTGGAGGACTCACCCTGGTAAACAGTATAACCTTCAAAGGGGTAATCGCCCGGGTCCACTTCTGAAGTATCCGTCCAGCTCAAGACTATGTTGCCGGAAAGGCGAGCGGTAGTAACAACCGGTGGCGCCGGAGGCTTGGGAAGGTCAAAGTCAATGTCATAAGCGGTCTGGGCGAAACGGTCAAAGTACTTCATCACCGCTATAGACGATTTGGCATCTCCACCACGACCAACGACGATGGCAGCCAGGATTTCGGTGCTGTCACCGGGACGGAATTCAATCGGTCCCGTGCTCTGCATGAATCGGCGGTCGGCCGGGGCTACATCCAAATCACCGGTCCCCAATATCGGGTCGCCACTCAAGAAGTACTTGGTGACCAGTCCCGTTGTGGGGTCAATATACGGTGAGCCGTCACGGTTAAGACCGCGCATGTAGTTATAGGTTTCCTGGAAATTGTCCGGGTCGGTTCCGTTAATATACTTGTTGAACGAAACCATTCCCATATTGGTATAACCGGGCCAAAGCGTATCCCACATCTTTGCGGTATCGGCCATGTCGCCGGTGAAAATCAGCGGACCCTGGAAGAAGTCGTATCCCAGGCAGGGAGGCGTGGCTTGATAATACTGGTCGTCGTTGTCAGAATTGTAACAGAAACCGAGCGACAACATCGTATCACAACCTACAAAGTCATCGCCGGCGCCACCCAGGTCAGGGTCAGCCCAGAGAGACATATAGACATCCTTCAAAACATTCGAGCCGCGGTTATAGGCCTGCAGTTTGATGAATACGATACTGCCCAGAGCGTCCTCTCTGGTAAAGGCGAAAGTAGTTTGCCTGACCTCAATTCCAAGAGGATTGGTCTCACCGGAGTTGTTGGTATGCTGGCCCGGGTCGGCATCGTTATAGACTGCCCAGAGCATCTGGTCGCCTATCATCTTGGGTATGGTGTCGCCGGTGAGGGTGGTCTCAAAGGGAGCCCCCTGGGCGACGGCATACTGAAGATACTCCAGATAATCCTGGTTGGGATTGTTCGCCAGACTCTCCGCATAAAGTTTATAGACCCTGAATTCAGGCCGGTCGGGAAGGAATGTTCCTCCCTGCATCGGACCCGGCACATACTCATCGCTGTACTCGGCGATAATCACCCGCACTTCACCGGAAACCGAGTCAACGCCGCCAATCCAGAGCCCCGACGCATAAAGCGGCGAGGAGATATTGGAACCGTTCTCGATAGAACCGATATCAGTATACGGGTAATAAGTGCCGTAATCATGGCCAAATACCCCGGCCAGGTCGCGGCCGAAGTTACCATGGTTGGTAACAAACATGAATATTAAGTTGGCGTCAATGTACGACTCATTATCTATCTGCGTCGATTTCATTGCCCTCATCCAGGCGGCATTTTCTTTCCCCGCCGGGGGCGCCGCCGTCAGAGGCAAAGCCAACAGAATAAATATCAATAGCGTTCCTAAAAATCGTATTTTCATTTTCCTATCCCTCATTCTTTAGAACGACATCCGCAGCCCAAAATAAATCATTCTGGGATTAGAGTAGTTCTTGGGGTTATTCTGGCCAAGATTATATCTGTAGGCAAACTCCTCGCCGGTCCCGGCGGCGCTGGCGCGCACCTGACCCTCGGGAGTCTCCAGATAACCTGAGGTATATGCCTTGCCGGTACCTTCATAGACCGACAGAACGTTTTCTTTGTTGAGCAGATTCTTTATCCAGATGTACGGCACCAGATTGAAACTGCCCACGCGAATCGTTCTTTCCGCCTTAACATCGACCGTGAACTGCCAGGGAAGATTAGCGGAGTTGATAGGACCGGTCGGTATCTGCTGAACCGAGGCATTAGGGCTGACACCGTCGTAAATCTGCATCGGCGTATAGGGCGTGCCGCTGGCAATCTGAACAACGGCGCTCGCTCCAAAGTTCTCCAACGGACGGAAATTGCCCAGAACCGGACCTTCACCTTTGACCGTGCGGAAATCAATGACACCTATGATACTATGCCGCTGGTCGTAATCGAGCGGGTTGGTCCTCTTGGGGGTCCCCGTCGGATTCTTCCAGGCAATGTTATAGGTGGACTGAGCGTAAGAGCCGGTTCCCGTCGCATAACTGAGCGAGTACTTCAGGTCGAGTGCCAGATTCCTGGTCCGACGCATAGTCAGATTGAAATCGAATCCCTTGATAGTACCATAATCGGCGTTGGCGAAGAAATCGTACGCCTTCGGAAAAACACCGTCAAGATGGTAAATCTGAGTCAGGTCCGACACATCCTTGTAATATGCCGTCAACTCAACCGCGGTATTATCGCCCAGCTGGTGCGTCATACCGAACTCATACTGGGTCGTCATTTCCGGCTCCAGATTCGGGCTGGGGAACGGATAGTATGATCCGGCCGTTACGCGCGCCTCCAGGAAATCGTAACCGGTGTAGAGGCGAACCAGGTCGGGACGCTGATAGAACTTGCCGAAGTTGAAGTAGAGCTGCGTTTTGTCGCTGACAGGGAAGGAGACGCCCAACCGGGGAGACAGACGCGAAAACGCCTTGCTGTCTTCCAGGTCTGTGCTGTCCAGCTGGCTGTCACCGATATTGCCGGCGTCAAACGGACGATAAATATTCTTCAGGCGAAGCGCCTTGTAATCAAAGTAATCATAGCGCAAGCCGCCATTCAGAATCAAACCGCGCCATTCGAAACGGTCCTGAACATATACACCAAGATTAATTGGATGCTTCGTGTTATTCATAAAATCTTCATCATCCGATTCATCTCCCGCGAGGTCGTAACCGTAACGGTTCAGACGCTCCGTGGTCTTGGTCGGGTCATGATCCTGCGTTGCATTCAGGTTCTCGAAATACCGAAGCGTATGACGCTGGAAGTCAAATCCGAACTTGATGGTATTGCTCGGCGTCACCTGGCTGGTGATGTCTCCCTTGATACCGTAGTAGGATGACTTTCTCTGCAGATAGTTGGGCCAGAGTGACTCAATAAAAGTCACAAATGAATCAGCCTCGGTTCCTCTCAACGAATCGGGGAACCCAAAGTAGATGTCACTGTAAAAGAGACTGTCTCCCTCGCGGAAGAGGTTATGCAAATCATACTCCGGATTGGCAAGGACGTCGATTCGGACCACCGAATCGCGGTTATTGTAATCGCGAATTTCGATTTTCCGCTCATAAGCATTGTAATCCTCAAAAACCTTACCATCCCCTCTAGTACGCTCCGTCAGGAACGACGATATGGAGAAGTTGTAAAAGGTATTGGGATTTAGCTGATGAGTTATCTTGGCATTCAAACCGAGGTTCTTGTCGACATAATAAGGCGAATGCTCAACCTGGCTTACATAAGCCGGATTCAGGTAGTAATGACGGTATTCCTGCCATCTGTCATAGGAGCCGTTACCGTTTATGGAGAGCTTCATATTCTGAGTTAACTGAAAATCAAGCTTCCCCTGGTAAGACCAGCCGCGCAAAGAGTTTGCCGGCAGACGCTGCGGCTCTTCGAAGTTCGATTCCAATCCGAACTGCTTGTAAACATCGGAAGTTACAGCCGATGGCGTACGGTCCGCCAGGAAACGGCGCTCGCCGGAGAAGAAGAAAAAGGCTTTATCCAGACCAGGAATCGGACCGCTCAGGTCGGCTGAATACCAGTTCTGGTCGTAGCTGTCATATCCGAAAATAGTGGCGGCGTTATCGCTGACCAGCTCCAGATTTCCGTGATAGATTTCTCCGCCGGAGCGAGTTGTTACATTGACAATACCGGAAGCGACATGACCGTACTCCGCCGAGAAGGCGCCGGAGGTCACGGCCACTTCCTGAATGGCATTATTGGCGATATTTGCCGTCGAAATACCGGACAGCGGGTCCTGCTGCGAGAAGCCGTCAACATAGTAGGCGACTTCCGAGGGACGCCCGCCGCGCAGGTTGATTTCCGGCGCCATCGCCAGCGATTCGCGACCAAATCCGCGCTGACGGATATCAACGTTGGAATTCATCCGCACCACGCTATTCTGAATGCCGACCACCTGCTCAAAGCCGCGCACCGGCATCGCCTGCAGCTTCTCGCTGGTAGTAATGGCGACCGAGGTGGTCTTGTCTTTCAGAATCAAAGGTCTTTCGGCGCGAACTACAATCGTCTTGCCGAGTTCCAGCGCTTTGCGGGATAGAGTGAAATCGATGTAAGTAGCTAAGTCAACTGAGACCATCGCATTGGTTATCTCAACCGGGGCAAACCCGATTATCGATGCTCTCAGGGTATATGTGCCGACTGGCACATTGATGATGGTGTACTCCCCGTCTTCATTAGTCAGAGCGCCCATTTTGGTTCCGACTACCGATACCGCAACGCCCGGGATAGGTTCTCCAGTTTCTTCATTGACAACCTTTCCGGTCAAGCGGCCGGTGGTTCCGGCAAAGACATAATGCGGGAGCACAATGATAAACGCCAGAACCAGCAATGTTACCGAATGTAAAAATTTTTTACTCAACTTTAATACCCTCCAATAGGTTTAAAGGTTTTAACAAAGGAATCAATTGCGCCCTCCTTTCACCTCCTTGTGTCCTTAAAGATTTACATTTCCGTAAAGTTATCTTTAGTTTCTTCTATTCAAGCAGAAACACTAGCAGAACTTAAAGCTGTTCAAAAGTACCAAAGCTTGAACAGATATCTATTAATTTCTACTGCGATATGAAGTTAGATGTTGGTATAATTCCTGTCAACAAAAAACAATCCGATCTATACATCACAATTTCTGCGCTCTATGTGTAAAAATCGGACAGTTTCCGAAAAACTTAAGCGTTCTGCTTAATTTTTGCTACAGCTGACTTGATTTGTGACAGGGCAATTTTGATGTTTTCCACGGAATTGGCGTAAGAAAACCTCAGATATCCTTCGCCAAAGCTGCCAAAAGCCGTTCCGGAAAGTGCCGCCACGCCGAATTCATCGAGGAGGTACTCGGCAAACGGCTTTGACTTCCATCCGGTAGCGGTGACATTGGGAAACGCATAGAATGCGCCGAGAGGCTTCTTGCAGGAGAATCCCTCGATCTGATTAAGACCGTCAACGATGACATCACGCCTTTTCTTGAATTCCGCCACCATCTGATGCGATTCCTCCTGCGGTCCTGTTATAGCGGCGGAAAGGGCTATCTGGGCAAAAGAAGCAGTACAGGAATGGGCATTAGTACCCAACTGGGCGACATACTTAGCCAGTTTTTCTTCCATTACCCCGTAGCCAAGGCGCCAGCCGGTCATGGCATAGGTCTTGGACATACCATCCAGTATGATGGTTCTTTCGAACATACCGGGAAACTGGGAAATCGATTCAAATTTGGTCTCATATATGATTCGCGAGTAGATTTCATCGGATAGAATCCAGATATCCCGCTCAACCGCCAATCGCGCAATCTCTTCGAGGTCTTCGCGCGTCAGCACTCCGCCGGTCGGATTCTGGGGAGAATTTATAATTATCAGTTTTGTCTTGGGTGTAACAAGAGATTTCAGTTCTT
>JBFMEF010000040.1 GCA_040753495.1 Candidatus Zixiibacteriota bacterium | reverse complement strand
GACCAATCAGCAGGTTGTGAATATCTGCCCCTATGCAGAATGTACAAAAAAGCCGGTTCGGGATATCAAGTCCCGAACCGGCGGGTGCGATATAAATAACCAAAGAGAGGGCTTAGTTAATCATCATCTCCATCACCGTAATGACCGGTGCTGTCGCTGTCGCCGTTGTCATGATCGTCACCATCGTCATCATCACCGTCATCATCTTGGTCATCATCGTCATGTCCCCAGCCCCACCCAAAAGAGCCGTCATCATCCATCCCGTCATCATCATCATCGTCAATGCTCCTGCCGCAGAAGGTTTTCCACCGTCCGGCAAAGTACCCCATGCCGTCATCGCTGAACCAACGGGGCATCATATAATGTCCCTTAAGGGCGCCCAGCGGGTTGGCATTGGCATCGTAGAAGTAGCCAAAGAACTTACCTCCGGCGCGACTGAAGGCGGTCTCGTCGGCGTTCCAGTTGGGATGCGGTCTATAAACTCCCTTAAGCAGCCCTTCAAAACGGCCGGTGACATCAATCCATTTTCCATAGAACGCCCGGGGGATATCGTTAAGAGTATCCGGTCCCCAAATGCCTTTGACATAGCCGGCAAGCATGCCGTTGCGGGAAATCCAGCGTCCTTTGAAAATCCCCTGGCCAGTCGAATCGACCCCCCATTTTCCTTCGAGGAAGCCGCCGGGGCAGAGGCGCGGAGTAATCTTGAATGCCCGGAAGGCGACGACATTGACAGAATCATCGAGGTAGAAGACAGTATCCAGACGGGAGAGGTCATCCAGACGGAAACTGAATTCAAACGGCTCGGTATCGAATGTTACCGTAACCGGCGTATCGACCGCCATCGAATCGAGCAATGAATCAAAAGGCGGCACAAAAAGATAGACATAGATACCATCGTGATGCACGGATGTGAAAGAAACCCATTCAATCAGTTTGCGGTCGGTGCGGGGAAGGATATAATCCTGATTCGGCTCAAAACCGATGGTGCGGCGAAGAATCATACCGCCGCGGCTCATCGAAAGGGAGCCGGTCCAATCGGTCAATTCTGTTATGGTTGAGTCAAAGCAGGGGGAGCCCCAGATAATTCTGAGGGCATAGGCGTTGATAGCGGGAAGGTTGACCACCGAGTCGTAATCAAGACTGTCGAGATAGATATCATTATATTCGGCTTCAACTGCCAGGCCGGCGGTCAGGTCGGGGTCGCCGAAATTGGGGGCTTCATCGGTCGGAGTGAAACCGCCAAACTGCTGTGCAATGGAAAGTTCCTGTTCCGGAGAGGCGCTGTCTTTGCTGCATCCTGCCATAAAGGCAAGGAGGCCGGAAAGGAGTGTCAGGACTAAAATTCGTTTAAGCATTGAGATTCTCCTTTACTGTGATGATTGCAACGTATTAACTGCCAAAAAGTGCCTCAAACGGCGTGCCAATCATCCAGCGCAGGATTAAGTTATTGGTGCTATGAGGCTTATGCGATTCAAGCAAATAGCTGCGGAGTCGCCCGGATGTACCCTCAGGTACAGCGCATCACCTCTCGCACCATAAGGGACAGAGGAAGGTTGCCGTCGTTTTCGGACAAAAAATCACCCCCTGAAAAGTATTACAGGCTGCGAATAAGATTTGCCAACGCCACTGCGGTGACTCAGATGCCGGTCCAGGCAGTCTGCTCGAGGGCTTTTACGATGGAGTCATAACTGGGAATCAGGCTGGCTCCGTCAGTTCCCGAGGGCTTGCGGATGCCGTTAAGCAGGTCAAAGCCGTTGATCATCACCCGCGGGCTGGGGATTTCTGTTTCCCGTTCGTTGATAACAGCGGAGATACCGAGATTGCTGACTGCCTTTTTGACAAAGGATGCCGCCTGCAGATGAGCGGCGTTGTTTTTGGAATAAAGGATATCGATTTGCATTGCCTATCACTCCTTTGATAGGGTATCCTGTCCAGATAACCTCTGTCAACAAAAAATTGATTTTGAGTTATATCCGGCGACCGTGCGCCGGTTTTTCCATTCAAGAAGTCGGGGAGCTTAAGCGTTCCGTTTAATAGTTTAACAATATTTTCAGCCGGAAGTTTCGCTTCCCTGTTCGATTCCGCCAAAAAAAGCGATTTTATTTCCGGTTGCGGCGAGCCTGTCATCAAAAGGTCATAGCCGATGGTTAATTGCTAACGCCCCATTTCGCTTTCGGCGATGAAAGCGGCGACCTCATCGGCAAAATGGGGATTTTTGGCGGTCACCTTAAGAAAGGTTTCTTCGGCCAGGGCGCGGAATATCCGCTCGCCGGTCAGTTGATGCATTTCGTAATAGTAAACCGCCAGGTCGAAGAGAACCAGGTAGTTGTCGGGGTAGAGGGTGGCGGCTTTTTCTATCGCCAGCAGGCCATCGTCCCTTCGGCCGATTGCGGAGAAAATGCGGCTTTTTAGCATCAAGGCGGAGAGATTGTCCGGGTAAGTCTTGAGGAACTGCTCAATGTAAAAGGAGGCGCTGTCGGGCAATTTCTCTTCAAAGAAATCGCGCGCAATTTCATAATCGGTTGAAACATAAGCGGCGGCATCACGATTGCCGGTGAGATGGCAGATACGATAAAGCCCGATTTCGGCGTCACGGACAGCGTAGACCGTAACCGGGCGGGCGGTCGCCAGGTCGGGGAATTCTTCGACAATTATCGGAAAGGCTTCGCTGTTTATGGCAAGGTGGGTGACCGGGGAGTTTTTAAGAAAGTCGGGGTCTTTTCCGGAAATGCCAACGGCATAAATCATTCCTTTGAGACGGTTTTCGGGAAGAAAGGTTGGCGCCATCGGGCCTGTGATGACGGCACCAGGGGAAAGAATCTCACCCAGGTCGATTCCGGCGTTCCTGATATTAAAGGATTTTTCTTTCTGCCATCTGTCATAACCGTTAAAGAAACTCCATCCGGCCAGAACAAGGAGGAAAATTCCCAGGGAGATACGGATAGTTTTGTCGAAGAAGATGCGCGAGAAAGTGAATTTCCATTCCAGAAGAGTCAGCGCCAGGGCGGGAAGAGCGGTGGTCCAGACCAGCCGTTTATAGACCGCCAGAAACCCGATTTCGACATAGAAGGTGTACAGGAACTGCTCGATGAATATCCAGAGAGCGGCGAAGAAGATTATCAGAGAGAAACGGCTGTCGACGGGTGGGATTGGCGCCGTCGAATTCCGGTCAGACAAATCGAGGAAATAGCCGGCAATTCCGGCAAGCGGCAGATAGGAAAAATAGATATAACGGAGAGGGCGGTAGTTGCCCAGACAGAAAAAGAGCTGAGCGGAGATAAGCCAGAGTATCAGATAAAGCAGGGCAGGATTATCGAGCAGCCACTTTTTCCCCTTCTGTCGATAAATATAAATGACCCCAAGAAAACCTCCAATACCGAGCGCCGGAGAGAGAAAATAGAAGCGGGATTCGTTCCCCAGCGATATAAAGCGCTCCAGAAAATTAAGCGGAGAAAGAAGCGCCTCGGGGAAGCCATACAAACCATAAGATTGCATGAATAGATAACTGAAAATCTCTTTCAGATTCCCGCCATAGAATATCAAACCAAAGGCAAAAGAAGTCGCCAGAAAAGAGCCGAGAAGTATCAGAAGCGGTCGCCGACGGGAAGCAAAGTCAATCCATAATCCACCGGCCAGCGGTATGGCAAGAATAAGGCCGAAAATTTTGCCGGTCAGCGCCGCCAATGCCAGCGAGACCCCCAGAAGCGCCAGCCCGGAGGAACTCTGACGAAAATTGACGAAGAGATAAAAGAGCAGCGCCGACCAGAAAAGAAGGCCGTTTTCGAGATATGGGAGACGTCCATAAACAAACAGCACCTGATTGCAGAGCAGAAAAAAGAGAATTGCCAGAAGCGATGTCCGGCTGATTGTTTTTCGAAGCGCCATGATGAATAAGAGGATGGCGATGACCGAAAGAATGACCCCGACAAGATTGGCGTTGGCTCGGGAGACGTCTGAAATCAGGAAAATCAGGTAACTCAATCCGGAAACGAGGGAGTATTGGAATATTTTCCAGGATTTTTCCAGCAGCGGGTCCCAGTCATCGAAGAGGATTTTGTTGCGGGCATGATAGGTGTACTGGTACGGGTCGGTGGAAAGAGACTGCCCGGAGCCGTCAAAGTAAAGCGGCGGGTCGGAATCGAGGTCCGACAGGCGGAGCCAGACGGAAACAAGCAGTAGCGCCAGAAAGGCAGCGCCGTAAAGTAGTGATTGATAGGAAGTGGATGAGCGCCGATTCATCGGGAGAAAAAATTGGAAATTCAAGGACTATTGGCAAGAGAATATAAATATGATTGCGCTCTGCCCGGATTGATATATAATAGGAGAGAGAGTTTTGGCATAAAGGAGGAGAGGTGGCTACCGCTTACAGCAAATCGAAGATTGAGACGTTCAAGAACTGCCCCCGGCAGTATAAGTTCCAGTATATCGAGCGGGCGGTGGTGGAGAAGCCGGTCAGCGTGGAAAACTTCCTCGGCTCGGCAGTTCATTACGCTCTGGAGAAGCTATATAGTTTCAAGATGAACATGCGGCTTCTATCTAGAGAGGAACTTCTGGAATTATACCGTAAATACTGGGAGACTCCGGAAAAGGATAAAATCAAAGTTACCCGCGAAGGACTGGGCGTGGACGACTATATCAGAGTCGGTTCGGAGGCGCTGGCGCAGTATTATGATAAGAATGCTCCTTTTGATGACGGCGCCTCGGTGGCGCTGGAGAAAAAGATAACCTTCCCTCTTGACCCGGAGGGGCGCTTCACCATCAGCGGCGTCATTGACCGTATCTGCCGCCGCCCCGACGAAGTGGTCGAAATAATCGATTACAAAACCAACGTATCGCTCCCGACCCAGCAGACTCTTGATAACGACACTCAGATGGGCTTGTACCAGCTGGGAGTGAGATATCTCTGGCCCGATTTCAGGGAGATACAGCTGCGGCAGATTTTTCTCCGCCACGGCCTCTCCTTAACAACCGTGATGGATGAGGACAAGCTGGAGGAGATTCGATATCGCGCCTTTCAGGATATTCTGGAGATAGAAAAGGCGCGCCGTGATGACGATTTTCCTCCGAAGGAATCGCCGCTCTGCGACTGGTGCGTTTATTATGAACTCTGTCCGGCGAAACGTCACCGCTTATCGTTGGAGGACGACCTGGGGGTAGAATTTGACAAGGAAGCGGGGAAGGAACTGGCGGAGAAATATCTGGAATTGAGTCGAAGGAAGAAAATCCTGGAGTCGGAAATGGAGGCGATGAAAGATGATATCTTCAAATTCTGCGAGCAAGCCGATATAACCACTCTGGTTTCTTCTCTTGGCTCGGTGAAAATAACCGTCTCCGAGAAAGAGGCTTTTCCCACCAAGACTGATGATGAGCGGGCGTTTTTGGACCTGGCGCTTATAGCCCGTCAGGCGGGACTGGAGGAATGTTTCAGACTCGATGCCGGCATCCTTTACAAGGAGTTCTATGCGCGGGAGAAACTCCCGGGAGATTTGAAACAGAAGCTGGAAAAATATCTGATTAAGAAAGTTCAGAAATCGATAAGAACCAATATTAAGAAAGAAGTTCCCGACATCGACTTCGGGGAGGATAAAGAGTAGGCGCTTCAGCTCAGAAGAGTCAAAAGATAAACGCCTCCCGGCGGGGAGGCGTTTCTTATTTGTGATACGTCGACGACCGTTCTTATTTCTTTTCCGACTTGGCTGGGGCTTTGATGACCAGCGCCGGCACGAGCGGGTCGGATGGCTGTTTCACCAGCAGGAGCGTATTGCTCGGCGGGGTTGTGGTGGTATCGACCTTAAGCGATGAAATTTCCTTCTTGTCGATAGAAGAGACAAAAACAGTGGCGATTCTTCCCCGTCCCGGCGGAAGCGGCGGCACCGAGACGCCGATATCGTTTATCAAGCCGATGGTCAAGCACTGCATGGCGGTATCGGAACGGGCTTCTTTTACTTTGAATTTCTCCACCAGTCCGCCGGTGAAAATAGTGGAATCGGCGACAATCCGATTTTTCCCGTCAGAGAAGGTAAGGGGAAGCGACAGGGCGATAATCTCTTCGTCATTGAACATCGAGATATTGATACCCCAGTTGAGCGCATCTATTTTATACGGCTCGAGAAAGACCGTATCAACCGCTCCAAATTTGTCGTCCTGAGCCGCGAGATTGACAGCGCCGAGCAAAAACATGGCGGCGACTATCAGAGTCGTTCTTCTAAGATTCATCATTCCTCCAGCTGGCATAAGTTTCGAAACTTTTGTATTCCTAATATCGGAAGTCTAATCAGTATTTTTACCCGCGGAGAGGGGGGAAAGTTCCGCCTTGAGGCGATTCATTAATTCGTCGGCAACTTCCGGTTGATTCAGTTTCTCGCGGTAGATAGTAGCGGCTTTTATCAGGGCGCTGCGTCCGGTTTCTGTCTGGGAGAACCTTTTGTACAGCTGGGTAAGAAGGTCGGCCGCCTTCTCCCATTTTTCTTCGCGACGGGCAATCTCCGCGCTGTATGAGAGAGCCGAAGCCTCAATGGAGGTGCCGTAATGCTGACGGCTCATTCTCTCATAAAATTCTTCGGCGCGCCGGTTCCAGGCTTCCACCTGGCGTTTATCATTTACTTTCTTATAATGGTCGATTATCATCAGATGGGCATTGAAGGCATCTTCGGTGCCGGAATAGTTGCTGATGAGCCAGCGAAACTCGCTTTCGGCCATCTCCCAGTTTCCTTCTTCGGCAAAAGAGCGGGCGATATAATTGAGAGGAGTCGGATTGGTATTGTAGAATCTTTCGTAATAGCGCTTTATCTCACCCATAATCTCGCGGCATTTTTCGTACTGCTCTCCTTCAAAGTAGGCGCGCCCGATGCGGGTCATTAGCAGGGCGCGCTGGGTGGAATCGGCAACACGCGCCATAATGCCGTTGTATTGGGAAACTGCCCGCAGGTAATCTTTCTTTCCGGAGGCGAGTATGTCGCCAATGAGGAGAGCGGCTTGAAGGTCCACCTGGCCGGCACTATCTTTGAGAAACTGAAGATTCTCGATGGCGCTGTCCCACTCGCCCAGGTCAACATGGAGCCGCGCCAGGTTGCTTCGGGCGGCGGTCGCCAGAACAGAATTGGGCCATTCCTTTATGAGACGGTTATAATAGCTCTTCGCCGACTGGCTCTCCGCCAGAACGCCCAGGGTATCGCTGATTATCAGATAAGAACGAACCAGCTCCATGGGAATATTCAAAACCTGCACCAGAACCTTGTTCTGATTGTCAACCGGGGGATAGAAAGTATCGATGATAGAGTGGTAGATAGCCATCGCTTCATCCCAGTCCCCTTTAGCCTGACGAATACGGGCCAGGTTGACGCGGGTGGTCAAGAGTTGTTGTCCCTCCAATTGGGTCAGGGTGAGAAGCTGGTTGAGGTAAGTGACGGCCGAGTCATAGTTCTTTTCTGAGAAATAGATACCGGAAAGGCGGTTGACAGCGGTAAAGGCGGCCGCTTCGAGTTCCTTGCGCTCCACCGGATAGCGCGATTCCGGAAGCGAATCAATATGTTTCCAGCAGTAATCGGTCACGGCGATATACGCCTGCTTTACTTCGCTCCAGAGCTGCTCATTGCCCAGTTCCGGTTTGATGCCGGCTTTGTCATGAAGACGGTTGGCTTTGTGCAGAAGTTTCTCGGCGCTGAAGCGAATCAGTTTTCCCCGGTCGGAGGAACAGCCACCAAACAACAAAACGAGGATTAAGATGAAGCAGCTGTTGCGGAGAAGAGAATTCTTAAGAAGCGGCACGTTTTTTCCAATAGATTCAAAAGAGACAGCGGTTTCGCTCACATCCGATGTGAGATTGTTTCAAATCGGGCAGTAAGATTATAAAAAAAGAGGTGGCTGTCAAGGAATTAAGGGAATAAAAAACCCCGCCGGGAAAGCGGGGTCGGAGGGCTGCTACTGAGCAATGATTAGAATCTTTTTCGGAGAGCGCCAAGGCCGAGCATGCCGAGTCCCAGAAGCATCATGCTGGTCGGTTCCGGAACCACCGCAAACGACTTGTTCATAACATCATTTCCGCATCCCAGGGTATTATGGAAATTGATGGTCTGAGCGCCATCGAGATTGAGCAAACTTCTATCGAATGAAAATTCCAAAACCCAGGTATCACCGGCACCCTGCATCGGGTTGGTTTCCAACCCCTGCCACATCGAATATTCGCGGTTGACAGTGCCCAGGACAGTGCCAGAGGTGACATCATAGGCACCGACCGCATTGCGGATGGCGGTGTTGCTGTAGTAT
>JBFMEF010000039.1 GCA_040753495.1 Candidatus Zixiibacteriota bacterium | reverse complement strand
GAGCAGCATTCGAGATTGGTCGGATTCAGAAGTATCAGATCTCTTGACAGTTAACCGACGGCTCGACCAAATCTACAATTATTCCGAGAATATACAGGCTGAATTTCTACTTCGGCGAGAGCCGACAAAAAACACTTTGAGGCCAATTAGTTTCTGAATTTGCCCTCATTCCGTCGTCGATACCACCAAATCTATCTCTTCCCCCGGTTCCAGTTCTGACGCTTCCTCGGCCGATTGCTCCAGGACCGTCTCCGGAAGAAATTCCTCATTCTGCACATAGGTCACCAGTCCGACCTTCAGCCCCAGTTCTTCCAGTATCTTTTTAGCCTCGGAGAGCTGCCGTCCCACCAGAAGCGGCATATAGACCACGCCCCCCAGCCGTCCCCGATTAACCATCAAATTGACCACCGACCCGGCCGGTATCTCGGTTCCCGATGCCGGATAGGAGAAGACGACTACTTTTTCCGGAAGAGAATCGGAGAACGTCCAGGCGACTTCACCCAGTTTCAATCCCGACGCCTCCAGATTCAATTTCGCCTGACGCACCGAGAAACCGGACAGCGCCGGAATCGTCACCATCTTCTGGCCGATAGAGGCCGTCACTTTGATAATTCGGCCCGCTTTGACTTTCGTGCCGGGGGCAGGATACTGTGAAAGTATTGTCCCCTCCGGCTTATCCGGATGATACTCCTCGGCGGCAACCTCCATATCGAGTCCCTGGCTGCGGAGCATCTCGTGAGCCATCTCTATCCCTTTGCCGGTAACATCAGCCAGGGGGAATTCAGAGCCGTGCCGGGTAATAATCGGCATGACTCCAAAATCGAAAATGATATAGAGCAGAAAGAGAAGTCCCATCGGCGCTCCCAGATAGAGAGCCAGAAACCGGGGGTTCAGCCATTGGCTCCACTTTCCGAACCGACGGCCTGGCTGGCGCTGTTCTCTTGGTCGCGGCAGATGCATAACAATTTATCTTACAATTTCAATAATCAAAGGTCATTAACTATTTTTCGGTATTGATTACTTTTTTGAGACGGGCCGCAAAGGCGCCGGAGAGATTCTTTTTGTTGGGATAGGTTTTCAAGAACCCTCTTTCCGAAACCACATCGTCTTGGAAATACTCGCCGGCCGATTCCAGGCGAAAATCTTTCCGCCTCAGCAGAAACTCTTCCACGACGTCATCACTCTCTTTTCTGATAACGGTGCAGGTGGAGTAAATGAGTATTCCTCCCGGTTTGACCAGTTTTGCCGCCTTGTCAATCATCATACTCTGCACTTTGAAAAGCCGCTCGACATCTTCCGGCGTTTTCAACCAGCGCAGGTCGCTATGCTTGCCGGCATTACCCCAGCCGGAACAGGGGGCATCCAGCATCACCCGGTCGAACGGCTCCGCCTGGAATTCCAATATATCGGCCGCTACCGGGTTGACAATCTTTATTCCCTGCCTCTGGCAGTTTTCCACCATCACTTCCAGCCGGGGGCGCGACCTGTCGACCGCGGTAATCATCCCTTTATTGCGCATTTTTATGGCCGCATACGAAGCCTTCCCCCCAGGCGCCGCCGCCATATCCAGAACATTCATCCCCATCTTAGGATTCATCAGGCGCACCGCCATACCGGCAGATTCATCCTGTATATAGACTTTTCCGCTCTTGACCAGTTCCTCTTCCAAGGGAAAACTCCCCTCTTCAAGATGCAAGAATTCCGGCAGATATTCCCCGGCCTTAAAACTGACGCCCTTCTCCTGGAGCAACTCCGCCACTTCCTCCGGCTTAGCCTTGATAAAATTCACCCGGTAGGTTATCTGCGGCGGACGATTCATCCCATCCAGGAATTTCTCCGTCTCTTCGAGGCGAAACTCCTTCAGGCAGTATTCCACAAACCAATTGGGATAAGAGTAAAAATCAGCCAGGTAATTAACTGGGTCCTCACTCTTATTGCGAAAGACAATCTTTTGGGGTGACCGAAGCGCCGCTCTCATGACGGCATTGACCACCCGCGCACGCGATTCATCACAGAAATGTTTGGCGAGGTTGACCGATTCCGAAACCGCCGCCGCGGCCGGGATTCGGTCTGTAAAAAACAACTGGTAAAATCCCAGTCGAAGAATATCGGTCATCCGGCGCGGAAGTTTCTCCGCCGGACGGCTCAGGAAAAAGCGAATGTCGTGGTCAAGGCGACGTTTCATCTTTACGGTGCCGTTGACCAGAAGTCTCAGGAAGCGGATATCGAGAGAACGAAACTCCTTCTCCCTTATAACCTCCTGAATCGCCTCTTCAGCCGAATGCTTGCCCCCTTCCACCAGCCCGATTATCTCCACGGCGGCGCCGCGCACCGGGTCGAATTTTTCCTGTTTGGGTGTCATCATCAAAATTCCATTGGCGTTAGAAAGTTACCGCCGTTGTCGGCAAAGAGAAGCGCTTTCCGGTGAATTTCCAGCATCGGCAACAGGGTTTCTTCAACAATACCGCTTTCCAGAATCACTTCTTGTGGTCGCGCATAACCGGCTGTCCCGACTCCCAGTTCCATAAACAGGCAGGCTTTCTGCGGGTCAAGGGAGCTCTGCCGGCGATACTCCAGGCGAAAAATCGCCGGACGGATATCGACCCGGCGGCTTTCCTCTTTTGATACCCGGGTAACTTCGACCGATATCCTCTCCAACAGCTGTTTCAGTCGATATTCGATTTCAGGATTCGATTCGACCGGAACCTCATAGACCGCCCGGTTCAGTTTGCCCGACAGAGATTCTCTGGTGTTCATCACCGACTTAGCCATAATGATATGGAATCCCTCCGGCAAGGTTTTCTCCAGGGCGGCCGCCATCTCCGGCTGAAACGGTCGTTCCAGAGAAATATCAAAGTATTCCGCTTCCGAGGTAAATCCGAGCGGCAAGGGGGGTCCGAAAGAGAGTCTCATATGCGGATTGAATCCCTGGCTGTATTCGACCGGAAGTCCGGCGCGGCGAATTGCCCTCTCAAAGACGCGAATATTGTCCAGATGAGACAAAAAACGGGTCAGCCCTTTCCTCCCCCATTGAATCCGGACATTCCCTTTGTTTGGCGCCACGGTCGCCTTGGCCGGGGCTTTCTTGCGCGAGCGTCCGAATTGCTCCTCATCATTATCGTCAGATGCTGTCACCGGCTCTGAGGCCGGCGACGGTTTGCTCTCTTTAAGCAGAGTTGATGTCCTGTTTCGCTCTTTCATCAGATGTTCGGTGGAAACATCAAGTTCGATATGCGCCCAGGGGAGACGCTCCGAAAAACGCCGCTCCCGCAGGTAACTATAAGGGTCAATTCCGCACGCCGCAAACGCCTTCAGCCAGAGGGTGAAATCAAATCCTTCTGTCCAGCCATCGAACCGCGCCCCCATCCGGAAAACTGTCTCAATGACTTGACCCATCTCGCGACCGCCCCGTCCTATCACTCCTTCCAGAAAGGACAAGTTCGGGTCGCGCAGTTTAATATTCACATAACTGCTGCCGGCTTTCCTGCGAATGAATTCCGAGCGCTCCCGTATTTCCTCCGGCGACAGCTGCAAATCCCATTGGAAAGGAGTGTGCGACTTGGGCGAAAAGGGGGATATGGTGACGTTGATTATATTTTTGCCGCGGCACTGACGGGCAATGTTAGAGGATGTTCTTATCATCTCGATAATACCCTCAATATCTTCGACCGTTTCGGTCGGAAGGCCTATCATAAAATAGAGTTTGATAAGGTTCCAGCCGCTTTCAAAAGACAGCCGCAGGGTCTCATAGAGGTCACGGTCGGTTATATCTTTTCTCACGAGAGCGCGCAGTCTCTCTGTACCCGCTTCGGGAGCAAAGGTAAGGCCGCTCTTGCGAGTCAGTTTCAGCGACTCCAAGAGCGACAGCGAGATTGTCCCGGGGCGCAGCGAAGGAAGCGAAAGGGAAACTCTTCGGGAGGCTAACTCGCGCGCCAAATGGCCGGTCAGTTCCTCAATATGAGGATAATCGCTGGAAGAAAGCGACAACATGGTGACTTCATCAAAGCCGGTGCTCCCCAGCTGCATCTGGACCTGCTCCAGGATATCGTTAACCGGCCGGACTCGCACCGGTCGGTATATCGCGGTTGCCTGGCAGAATCGACAGCCGCGGGGACAGCCCCGCATAATTTCAACGGAGAGCCGGTCATGAACGGTCTCGACAAATGGCACCAGCGGATTGGGGGAGTACGATTCGATTTTTAACGATTTGACCCGCTGACTCTTTATTCGCGGCGGCGCAAAGGGAACGGTCGGTTCACCATTATCATTATAAAATCGCGGCACATACACGCCCGGGACGTTTCGCACCACCGCCTCAATGATTTTTTCACGCTCTTCTGTTTTTTGCTGGTGTATGATACTCAAAATCGGAGCGATTGTTTCCTCGGCATCCCCCAGGCAGAAGAAATCGACAAATGGCGCCAATGGCTCCGGATTATGCGCCACCGGTCCGCCGGCGATAATCAACGGGTCATGGCGGCTTCTATCCTGCCAGCGAAGAGCAATACCGGAGAGGTCAAGTATATTCAGCAAATTGGTATAGACCATTTCGTACGCCAGTGTAAAACCGACGACATCAAACTCCCGCAGGGGACGATAAGACTCCAGGCTGAAATAAGGAATTTTCTCTCTTCGAAGTATCTCTTCGGCATCCAGGTCGGGAGCATAAAACCGCTCGCAGAGGAAACGGTCATCGGAATTGATGAGATGATACAGGATTTGCGTCCCCAGATAGGACATCCCGATTTCATACATATCGGGATATCCCAGGGCTATTTTGAGACGTCCCTCCGGAGGCTTAACAATCTGCCCCAGTTCGCCGCCGATATAACGTCCCGGCTTGTTTACAAAAGGAAATAGCCTGGCTTCGAGGAGATGGCGCATTGGCGGGAAAATACAAAAAAACCCGCCTTTATCAAGCGGGTATTTTCGGTCTCACTTTCTTGACTAATCAACCATAGACCTGAGAGTGATTGCATTTGCAAACACCGACATTGGTCGTGCGAAACTTCCAGCCGCCATCGGTTTTCTCGGCCTTCACATATTTAACAAAGCTTATCGGCGATTCGCAAACCGGGCAGTTTACGACATGTTTCTTCTTGGTCGCTTTCTCCGCAAAACTCTGCTTCTTTGCCATTCTATATCATCTCCTTTACTTCCATACTCTCAACTTCCAGCTCAAAAATCTCTTCTTTTACCGCCAGAAGCAGCTCCGTAGTTTCCTTTAATATACGAAAATCGGGGCTATTATCAAACTGATTTTGGGCGATTTTCAGATACCCGACTCCGGTCCGGTAATCCTTCTCCTTGAGAGCTGTCAGCGCCCGCAGATACGCTTTTACCCCTTCATTCAGCATATGCTATCCCCAGTCTCTCTTTCTCTATCTGCTTGAGTCTCTTGACATAAGGAGAAACTTTATACCCGTTCATCCGCAGGAAATAGATAATCGAGCCGGCCAGATGGATAAAAATATGGTCTTCTTTCGCCTCCGCCGATTTAAGGATATCATCAAGAATGCTTAAAAGGTGTTCCTGGCTATACTCCTCCTGCTCCAGAATCTCTTTTTCCCGACCGAGATAGTCGGCGAATTTCTCCGTAATCGACATCCCTCCGACCGCCGGCTTCATCTTCAATATCAATTTCCTCTTCGGAACAATACCTTTATCTTTCCAGCGCTCGATTTCATCGGCCAGTTTGCGCGATTCCGGGTCTGACGAATCAAGTCCTTTCTTAATCTCGCTCAGGAGGTTGGCAATAGTCTCAACCTCTGTCTCTTTTAATCGCTCGCTATCGAGATAATCCCGATTGCGGGCAAACCAATTGCCCAGTTGCTGATTGACCAGTCGTCCTTTGAGCGACTGCCGGGCAATCTCATCAAGCGAGTCAATTCGGCTTATGTTATTCAGATTATTAATCTCCAATTCTACCGCCCGCCCCAGAAAATTTTCCAGAATTGCTTCCAGTTTTTTTAATGACTCTATTCTTGCTGTCATAATATCTGCCCGAGTCAGAATCAGCGCGACTCGTTCTCTTTGGGGGTCACCGGCTCAATGCGGATAGCGTCCCGCACCGCCAAACGCGGCGAGGTTGTCGTCGGCTTCTGGCTTCGAGACGTCAGGTAGTTTTCAAGCAGATTCGCCAGGCGGTCCACCATTTCAGCCAGACGGTCGGTTTCGGCAGGTGGTTCCCCGGCGCTCTGCAGGATGCCGCCGGTCATCAGCGACCCCAGCCGCTTCAGGCACTCCCGCTCCGGTATTCGCGACATCCGGACAATTTCCCGCGCCGTGCGGCGGCCGTTTACCAGAGCCAGAAGGCTCCATTCTTCCCGCGTCAGAGCCATCTCCATCTGCTTTTCCGGCAGTTGCGGTGACAGCATAAGTATCGTATCTGACAAAGGCATTATCGCCTTGCCCCGATTCTCTTCATCCAGCCGCCGCATCCCCTCCAGTATCGCCTTCTCCACTGTGATATCGACCGTTATTTCCTCATCGGTCGGATACTGATTCTCATAAAATTTGAAAGAACCGCTGTCCCAGGCAAGAAGCGAATAAATCAATTCTTCCACCTGATTGCGCACCACCTGCTCCAGGTCGCCCCGTGAGATATAGTTCTTTTCAATCAATATCTGGCCCAGTCGCCGGGCGCTGGGATTTCTCGACTGCGTCAT
This sequence comes from Candidatus Zixiibacteriota bacterium, assembly GCA_040753495.1. Lineage (NCBI taxonomy): Bacteria > Pseudomonadati > Candidatus Zixiibacteriota > Candidatus Zixiibacteriota bacterium. The sequence continues at coordinate 15,618 of JBFMEF010000039.1, read as the reverse complement.
TACGGCATCGGTAAGCTGTTCCGCCGTTATTTTTCCCCGTTCCCGAAGTAACTCGCCGATATGGTACGCCTGGCGCGGACCATAACCGTAAATGATTCGCCCCTTTTTGAAATAGACCATGACTATATCATCATCTTTCTGTATCCCCAGGGTGCCGGTCTTCTGACTCTGGGCGATTAACTGAAAGATCTCTGGCAATGTGAATCGTCCGATTTTTCCCTGCAAGTCTTGTTCCATTGATTCTCCGACGAAGATTTGAGTCGAAATATATAGGGGTTATATCCTTTGTCAAACTTTAAATCAAAGTGGCAGAAAAAATATTGCGGAGCAGCGATTCTTCCGCTCAGGAATTCAGGAATGCCGCCAGACGAGAACAGTACGCCGCGATTTCGTTCAGCTCTGTCTCCGATGGCACCAGGCGCGCCCGAAAGTTCTCCTCGAAAACCTTCAGTTTTAATCCTGAGAGACGGTCCGCCACCAGCTTTATCCCTTCCCCGCCCCAGCCGAACGAACCAAAGACCGCGGCTTTCTTGCCGACACTGCTGACGGTAGAGAAGAGATTGATTATATCCCATATCGGTTTGACCGCATCGCCGTTCATGGTCGGGGTTCCCAGCAGTACCCCCCGACTGGCTTCAATCGCCGCCCGGACACTTTCCGGCTCGCAATTTTCGGCGTCGCAGTACGACAATTCAAATCCCTCCTTCATCAGGCCAGCGCCAATGCTCTCCCCCAGAAGTTTGGTATTGCCGTAACTGGAGGCATAGAAAACAGTAACAAGATTTCTGCCGGCCGATTTATCTGCGGTCCAATCTTTATACCGCTCAATGTACTGCCGCGGGTTCTCCCGAAAGACCGGGCCGTGCGACGGCGCAATTATTTTTATATCCAGACCGTCCAGTTTTAACAGATTTTTCCGGATATAATTGCTGAATGGGCGCATAATGGCGTCCCAATAATAGTGAAACTCAAAGTCAACATCCTTTTCAATGGCCTCGGTAAAGAGAGAATCATCGGAAAGGTGCGCCGCGAAACCGTCGCAGGAAAACAGAATTCCATCTTCTTCAAGAAATTCCATCATCGTATCGGGCCAATGCATATAGGGGGTCAGCAGGAACCGGAGTTTTTTGCCTCCCAGGTCGAGGATTTCATTGTCTTTGACTCCCCGGATAGGCCGCTCCAGGTTTATAACATTTTTGACAAAAGGAATCGCCGCTCCCGAGCAGAGCAGGTCTATTCGCGGATTCTCCTCAAGTAGCGCCGTAATGGCGCCACTGTGGTCCGGTTCGGTATGATTGACCACCAGATAGTCAATCTGTGACAGCGGTATTATTTCTCTGACGTTATCCAGAAACTGACCGGTGAAATCTGCCTTGGAAGCATCAATTAGCGCGGTCTTTTCCCCTCGCACCAGGTAAGCGTTATAGGTAGTCCCGTAGCGGGTGTTCATTATGATATCAAATTTCCGTAACTGCGGGTCACGCACTCCGACCCAGTGAACATTTTCAGCTATTTTGATGGCGCCCATAAAGAAAGAGTCTCAATCCTGTCAAAAATTTTAAAAATTCCTGATTAAGATAAGAATGCGGCTGAAAACCGCAAGCCGTTCATGAAAATTCCGGCGCCAGTCATACTAATTGCGCCGGAATCTGGATTTATTTATTTCCGGAGGGGAAGACCGGGTCACTGGCAAACCGGAGCCGGACCGCTCTTGAAAAGATGGCTTATAAGATAGGTGGCATCAAGTATATTAACGGTTCCGTTGCCGTTGGCATCGGCTGCCGCCGTCGGAAACGGGTCCGGACCGTTCTTGAACAGATATGCAATTACAAAGGTGGCATCGAGTATCGAAAGACCGTTGCTCCCGTTGGCGTCGCCGCACAGATAATATTTCACTACCGGTTTCTGCGATAAGAGAACACTCTTGTTGCCGGCGCTGACGGTAACCTTTATGGTATCGAGGCTCGGCGATAATGGCGCCGTCAAGGTCGCCGAAAATGTCCCATCTCCGTTATCAGTTACCGAGGAGAGAATTCCTGCGCCGGTGTTGGAAATCGCGACTGATGCCCCGTAAACGGGCGGTTGCCCCTGATAATTTCGGGGAGTCACGGTAATCGATGCGACCGAACTGCCTCCGGCAGGAAGCCCCGGCGGGGAAACCTGTACTGTTGAAAGTATGGAATCGGCCTGCTGAAGTCCCTTCCATAAGTCGTAGCGCACCCGCAAGGAATCAATAGGATTTTTGGCGCAGACGGTATTGCTCACCAGTTCATATAGATAGGGAGTGCCACCGTCACCCGGATGGACCACCTTAACAAACGCCGAAATCGACGGTTTATTACAAGAGAAACAGCGGGTATCTGCCCCCGGCACATTGGCCGCTTCCAGCGCCGCCATTAGTTTATCTTCCAATGGGCCGGCCGTTCTCTGAAACGCCGCCAGCATCGAATCAAGTATCCATCCGTCAAGCAGGATATTTCCCTGTATTGCATATCCCGGCCCGGTCAGATGTCCCGCCCAATAGCTGTTTGCAGCGCCGGTATATCCGGCCGATGCCCCGGGTCCAGCCAGAGTCACCACTCCATACTGGCGAAAGAAGGGGGAAGACTCAAAATCGTTGTTTTCCAGCCAATGTATAATGGAATCCGGTGTCGCCCCCGCCGCCAGCAGAGCGTGGGCATTCTGCTGATTCTCAGCAAGATAATATGCCTGAGTATGGACCGCCCCAATCCCTTCGATTATATCATTGATAATTTGGCAGTTGGCAATGCAGGACGCCCCGGCGCCGCCGACCGCGCCGGTTACGGTGTCCACCGCGACTATAGAAAAAGTGGCGCGTGCCGGAGAAATCAGAAAAAGTGAGCAGAGAAGCACAAAAGCCGAAAGAACGGGAAGCAGATTGCGGATTGACTTGCGCATAAGACACCTCTTGAATTCAAGTCCGAGCGGTAACGAGCCACGGCAGACTAAGAGCAATGCCGTAATTAGACCGGAAATTATCCTGTTTATATTATATCAGAATAGGCAAAATTGTCAAGCCGCTTTTGATATCTGCCGCATCCAGCGAAAATGTATGACGAAAAGAACCACGGCTATAATAGTAAGCAGCGTGAACACTATCACCGTGCGGCGGGCGATATGGGTCGCCGATTGGATCTTGTCCTCTCTTGCCGCCTCATACATGGCGCGGATGGTCGCCTCATCTGGTATATAGGCAGTTGAGTCAGCTTTCATTCCGTGATATTCCGCCAGAATATCTACTTTGTAAAGTTCATAGGATGCCATATTCCGGTCTTTGCCGGCCGGATACCAGGCTCCGGCATGAAGCGGGTCGCTCAAGTCAATAAGGGAATTAATGATATTGGGTACGGAAATCAGAATGGTGATGATGCAGACCAGACAAACGGCATAACCATATATCTGCGGTATCTTGTGGGGCTTTTCCATTAGTTGCTTTCCTGTAATTAGATGTTCAGAAATATTCCTGACCCTTGCGACTCTGCCAGGAATTGGTTACGGTTCAATTCAATGATTTCAAAAACAGCGCTTTGACTTCATCGGATACCAGGGCGCCGCTATGGTTCCAGCTCTTTGGTGTCTTTGAAACGGCCGCTGACCTGCTTCTTGATAGTAATTTTGCTCAGACTTTCATCCGCTTCCAGGCCATAGCCGGTCAAGGTATCCCCTTTTTGGATTATTGTTACGAATTTGTCGGTTTCGATTTTGCTTTCACGGGCGTTCCAGAGAAGTTGCTCGGTGAATAGAAGAGAACTGTCTTCGGCGAGCACTTTCACATTGCCGTTAGCCACCATCATATTGGTTCTTTCCCGCACCAGCCCGCTGTCTGCTACCAGATTGGAAATCTCCCTGCCGGTGGAGTCATAGAAATAGACGGTCAGCCCCCAAGCCAGGGTCGAGTCCTGTTTCTCATATTTTTCAATGTAGTCAGCCAGGATTTCTGTTTTGCGGGTCGCCTTATCATAGAAGAATATCTGCGCATTGCGCATCTGTTGGTCGGGGCGGATAACGGCAGTAAGGGTGTCGCCGCCACCAGGCGGCGCTTTGATTTCACTTTTGCTGGCGCATCCGATGACCAGCAGAATTGTCCCGATTGCTAACAAATAGACGGTTCTCATATCACTCTATTATCGGCTCGGCAGGCCTGGTTTGCCAGCGGTTATGAAGCCATATCCACTGCTCCCGATATTCATTGATTATCGTTTCCAGAGCTTCTGAGCATAATCTGGTTATATTATACACATCCTTCTCGAAATTGTCAGTCCTTTCCATAGTTATTTCCGGTTTAATTATGATTCTGTATCTTTTTCCGTCGCGAACGCATGCTAACGGGACAAATCCGGCGCCGGTTCTCAATCCCAGGATGCTCTGCCCGACCGGCGTATTGGAGAGGCGTCCCAAAAACGGCACAAACATGGTTCGCACCCTTATCGAGTCGGTATCGATAAGCGCCCCCAGGGCGTATCCCTCTTTGAGCAGCCGCACCAGTTTCTTGACCGATTCTTTAGTGTCAATATTAACCGCCCCCATCGCTTCCCGGTTTTTCACCAGAAGGTAATTAAGCCGTTTATCATAAACTTCCCGTCCAATCACCGCCACCTTGTACCCCAGCGCCGCCATATGCGCCGCAATCAGTTCAAAGTTTCCGATATGACCGGTAACAGCAATCATCCCTTTTCCGCGATTGTAGACGGCGTCAAAATGTTCCAGCCCTTCGACTGCCACCAGGGGCATGATTTCCGACCGGTAATACTTCCTGAAGCGGATGACATCGGCGGCATTCTTGCCAAAATTAATAAACATCTGGCGGATAATGCGGTCCCGCTCCGTCTGACTCAGAGCATCGCCGTAGGCCGCTATGAGATGACGGTTGGCTTTGTAGCGGTCTTTTCTGAAAATCAGATATCCCCAGAAACCGAGCATGGCGCCGATAAAAATCGCTCCGGTTCGGGGAATGAAGTTGAAGAAGGCGATGATTCCCCGGATGAAGTGATAAATAAAGTCGTTCTTGATTTTCTTGAAGCGCCTCACCGGAGGTCAAACCAGTTTTGATTTTAGGATATCATGAAGATGAATAATCCCGACCGGCCGCTTTTCTTTGTCGACAACCGGAAGCACCATAATCGAATATTTTTCCATCATTGCCAGCGCCTCATCAAGTATGGCGCCGGGACGGATAGTCTTGGGATTTTTTATCATTACCTCGCCGGTCTGCCTCTTGAAAAACTGCTCATCTTTTTCCGCCAGACGGCGCAGGTCGCCATCGGTGAAAATTCCGACTAGACGGTTTTCGTTATCCACAATCAGAGCTGTACCGAGCCGTTTTTCCGTAATTTCCAGGATAGTCTCGCGCAGGGCGGTTTCCGGGCGGACAATCGGTATCATCGAATTGGTATGCATCAATTCCTCGACTTTCATCAGGAGCCGGCGACCCAGAAGTCCCCCCGGATGGAGATAAGCGAAATCTTCCGGAGAGAAGTCGCGCTCTTTGAGACAGGCGATTGCCAGGGCGTCACCCATCACCAGAGCGGCGGTCGCCGAGGATGTCGGCACCAGATTGTTAGGACAGGCTTCCGACTTAACGGAGCAGTCGAGGACAATGTCGCATTTCGCCGACAGCGGCGAATCGGGCTGCCCGGTCAGAAGTATTATCCGGGCGCCGATTCTTTTGAGCGGCGGAAGAATCTGGTACAGTTCCTCTGTTGCCCCCGACTTGGAAATGGCTATAATCAAATCTTCGGCGCGCACCAGCCCCAGGTCGCCATGAACCCCCTCGGCCGGATGTAGAAAAAACGCCGCTATGCCGGTCGAGGTGAAGGTCGCCGCCACTTTCTTGCCGACAAGTCCCGACTTCCCCATGCCGGTAACAATTACCCGCCCCTTGCATTCCAAAAGCAGTTCCACCGCTTTGACAAAATTTTCATTGAGACGGTCCGCCAGTTCTCCAATGGCTTCCGCTTCTTTCTTGATAACTTCCCGACCGTTATTCAAAATCATATAGCACCTAAATCAGATAGGACGACGGGTCCAGATTTCTCCCTTTGAAATACGCCTTAATCACTTCCTTGACCGCCCCTTTGCCGCCGGCTGAGACTGTTACATAATCGACCACCTGTTTCAGTTCTTCGGCGGCATCAGCCACCGCTATCGATACTCCTACTTCCTTTGCCAGGCCAATATCCAATATCTCATTTCCTACAAAGGCGACCTCCTGATGCGTTATTCCCAGCCTTTCCAGCAGCGGCAGAATCTGTTTCCTTTTATCTTTCATCTCTTGCAGAACATGCCTGACGCCCAGGTCCTTCATTCTGGTGCTGGTCGCCTTTGACGGACGGCCCGATATCACCGCAATCTCCAGCCCGGCGCGCAGAGCCAGCACTATAAAAAAGCCGTCCGATATGTTGAACTGCTTCAATTCCAGGCCGTTGGGACCGAAGTAGATATTGTCATCGGTCAGAACGCCGTCAACATCCAGGGCAAGAAGCTTTATATCCTTGATTTTCTCCGACAGCCCGTCATTATCGAGTTTCTTCTTTGAGGATGACTTCATCATCTTAAGATTTCCCGACCGCTTGATAGACTTTTAAGGCTTCCTGTATCAGTTCCTCCAGGTTTTTCAGCGGAAGCATCGAGGCGGCGTCACTCAGCGCTTTTGCTGGTTCCGGGTGGGTTTCCACATAAAGACCGTCGACTCCGACCGCAACCGCTGCCCTCGCAAAAGGAATGATAAATTCCGGCTGTCCGGAGGAAAAATGCCCACCTCCGCCGGGAAGTTGCAGAGAATGGGTGGCATCGAATATCACCGGATATTCGAATTTTCTCATTACAAGCAGCGACCGAAAGTCAACTACCAGGTTGTGATATCCAAACGACGACCCTCGTTCGGTCAGCATCACCTTTCCCGATTTGGCTTTGCCGGCGATTTTGTCCATATCTTCCGGCGCCAGAAACTGCCCCTTTTTGATATTAATCCAGCGACCTGTCGCCGCTGCCTGGCGCACCAGTTCGGTCTGACGACAGAGAAAAGCCGGAATCTGCAGGATATCGACCGCATCCGCCGCGGTCAAAACTTCCGTGGTTTCATGTACGTCTGTCAGAAGCGGCAGTTCCAACTCCCGTCCTATCTTCTGAAGCACTTTCAGACCGTAATCGATTCCTTTGCCGGAGAAGGAATCGCCTGAAAGACGGTTCGCCTTGGAATATGAAGCCTTGAAGATTACCGGAATTCGGTATTTTCCCCCCAGCCTTTTCAGTTCCTCAGCCACCGTCATACAGATATCTTCCGATTCGATAACGCAGGGACCGGCTATCAGGAACAGTCGCTTGCCATCGATTATAGAATCAATATTCTGGGTCATCTCACTCTCCGGGCATCACTGCTTACGGTAATGCCATTTTATCCGGTCGCCATTCTTAGTTATAAACTTGTCTGATGCCACTTGCCCGATGGAATCATTCACCGAATAATTCCAGCTGTAATCGCCGTTTATGCTGATGGAGTCAATTGCCTCAATGAAATTGCCGACCGGGCTTTCGATAAATTCCAGATGATGATTTTCCTTTGTGATCTCAAAGACCGACTTTCCGTCAACGCCGGTCAGTTCGATAATCAGGCTATCTTTGTCGGCCGCTTTGTCCGGCGATGCCTGTCGGCCGCCTGAGGAGCCGGCGCCGCATCCCAGAATCATTAACAGGAATATTGAAATCGCCAGATATTTCAAACAACTGCCCAATTATTTCTCACCTCTTGCTTGACAAATAATGATTACCATTTAAAATAGTTTATAAGAAGTTCAATGTCAAAGGATTGCTTCCAGTCCGTTAACCGCCGCAACGGCAACAGATTCAGCTCCTGCGTTCGGCTCCGGCGCCGGCGGCGATGTCCTTACTTCATTGCCGCCTTTACAATTATGCCGAGCCTAATTGACAAAAGCGAAACAATCTTTGCTCGCAGGCGTAATTTTAATTTGCAATGATGTCGCAATGAATACCCTAAAATAAAGAGTAACCGATGTTCAAGAAAGTCCTGCTCATAGCCTCAGCCGTCATTATACTCGGGGCTGTTCTCTTCTTTGCCCTCAGCGGCTCCGCCAAGAAAGACGACGGCTTCAAAATGGTTAAAGTTGAAAAAGGCTCTATTGTCGATAAAGCGCTGGCGGTCGGCAAAATCGAGCCGGTGAAAGAAATCGCCGTAAAATCGAAAATCTCCGGAATTGTCAAAAAGATTTATGTCGATATCGGCAACCAGGTAAAAGTCGGCGACCCGCTTATGGATATCGCTCCCGACCCTACCCCGATTGAATATGCCGAAGCCAAACGGCAGGTTGAAATCTATCAGGTGGCGTATGACAACGCCAAACGAGAGCTGGACCGCTCCAGTTCTCTCCGCGATAAACAATTGGTGTCGCACCAGGAATGGGAGGCAAAGCAGGCCAGCTTTGACGAAGCTGCCCTTCGTCTTAAACTGGCTAAAGAGAAACTCTCTCTCATAGAATCGGGCCGCACCGAAATCGCCGACCTCAAGGTTGACAACACCATCCGCAGTTCCGTAAATGGAACTGTCCTCTCCCGTCTGGTGGAGGAGGGCGACCCGGTGGTGCCGCTGACGTCGTACCAAGCCGGGACCGAACTGATGACTCTGGCTTATATGGAAGACCTGATTTTCAAAGGGACCGTTGACGAAATCGATGTCGGCAAACTGGCCGTAGGCCAACCGGTCGAGATTAAAGTCGGCGCCATTCCCAATGATACCATTCAAGGCGTTCTCGACAAAATCTCCCCCAAGGCGCATAAAGAAGAGGGCTCCACTCTCTTTGATATTGAAATTAGACTGACCGAGGTGGGCAGCTCATTCCTTCGCGCCGGCTATAGCGCCAATGCCAATATTATCATCAGCCGCAAAGACAGCATTCTCCTTCTGCCGGAACGGTTAGTAAAAATTGAGGATACCGCTTCCCTGGTCGAAATCCGCGATTCCCTCGGCGCAATTGTCTCCCTGCCGGTCAAAACCGGACTCTCTGACGGCATCAATATCGAAATCGTGGAGGGATTGAATGAAGGGGACTCGGTGGTCGAAAGGCCGCCCAAAGAGATAGAATAGGAGACGTCTCCATGTTGCCCTTTCAGACCGTTAAGCAGTTTCTCCGCGATATGCGTCATCAGAAGTTGCGCACTTTTATGACCATGGGCGGCATTCTCTGGGGAACGTTGGCGATAGTTCTTCTCTTCGCCTTCGGAAAAGGGATACACAAACAGCAGATAAAATCGCAGAAAGGGTTAGGCGAAAATATCGCCATTGTCTGGCCCGGTATGACCGCTAAGCCATGGCAGGGACTTCCCAAAGGGCGCGAAATCCGTTTTACGGAAGAAGATGTCGCCCTGTTGAAATCTAAAGTCGCAGGGATTGCCCGTATCTCTCCCGAATATTCCCGCTGGAATGTTTTCCTTAAGTACGGCAAGAACGAAATGGTTCAGAATATTGTCGGCGTCTGGCCCGAATTCGGCGAAATGCGCAACCTGATTCCGGAAATCGGAGGGCGGTTTATAAATAGTCTTGATATTGTGCAGAAAAGACGGGTGGTTTTTCTTGGAGATGAGCTCAAATCACAACTGATAGGCGAGCGGCCCGCGATTGGCGAATTCATTCTCATCAACAATGTCCCCTTCCAGGTGGTGGGCGTTCTGAAAACCAAGAAGCAGGATAGTTCCTATAATGGGCGCGACTCCCGCAAAGCCTTTATTCCTTCCAGCACCTTCACCGGAATGTACTCCATACTTTATCCCAATAATTTTGTCGTTCAGCATGCTGAAGGCGGCTCGATGGAGAGCGTAAAAGACCAGCTTTATAAAATTCTCGGCAAGAAATATCGTTTCGACCCGAACGATGAAGAAGCGCTTGGGATATGGGATGTAACCGAAGGGATGAAATTCTTGACCACTTTCTTTTTTGCTTTCCGGGTCTTCCTGGTCGGTATCGGGATAGCCACACTGATTACCGGTGGAATCGGCGTTTCCAACATTATGAATGTGGTTCTGGAGGAGCGGACCAAAGAGATCGGCATAAAAATGGCTCTTGGCGCCAAGAAAAGCCTGATAATGGGGCAGTTCATTTTCGAAACCTTACTATTGACGCTTTCCGGCGGTTTAATCGGGTATCTAATTGGAGTCGGAATTGTCAGCGTCATGCCTGTTTTTAAGGTCGAAGAATTCATAGGTGCGCCTGAAATCGACATCCTCGGTACCAGTATGGCGACGGTGGTGCTGGGGCTAATTGGTCTGGCGGCGGGATATTTTCCGGCGCGGCGTGCCTCCAACCTGCAACCGGTGCAAGCCTTGAAGCTATTCTAAAATGAAACCGAGCATAGTCATAAATGTTTTTCTCCGGGATTTCCGCAAGCAGAAGAAGCGGATGACCCTCACCATTCTCGCTATCGCCTGGGGGACTATTTCCATCATGCTCCTGCTTGCTTTCGGGGAAGGATTGAAAACCCAAATGTTCCGCAACCAGCGCGGTTTGGGTGAGGATATCGTAATTCTCTGGGGAGGCCAGACCACTATTCCCTTTCAGGGTCTGGGTCGCGGGCGGCGCATTCGCTTCACGGAAGAGGATGTTGACTACCTCAAGATGAAAATGCCGGAACTGAAAAATGTCGGCGGCGAATATACCCGCTGGGGAGTTACGATCCGCTACCAGGACAAAGTCTTCTCCGAGCACCTTACCGGCGTTTATCCCTGCTTCGAAGAAATTCGCACCCATTATCCGCAAGCGGGCGGGCGATTTATAAACGACCTTGATATGCAGGAAAAGCGGCGGGTCGTCTTTCTGGGGGATAAACTCAAAGAGAAACTGTTCGGTCCCGAAGAGGCGGTCGGCAGACAGGTTCTAATTAATTCGGTGCCGTTTACTGTCATTGGCGTTATGATTAAAAAACTTCAGATGAGCATGTATAGCGGTCCCGATGAGATGAAGGCGGTCATTCCGGCGACAACGTTCGCCGCCCTGTTTGGACATCGCTATCTCAATCTGTTGATTTATCAGCCCAAAGACCCCAATGCGACAAAAGCGCTCGAGAAACGAGTTTTTGAGGTGATGGGGGCGCGGCACAAATTTGACCCCAAGGATAAGCAGGCTCTTTATGTCTGGGATGTCGCCGAGAATGCCAAAGAAATGAAAAATATCATGTTTGGCTTGCAACTATTTCTGGGACTTATCGGCGGCATGTCGCTTCTGATTGCCGGGGTCGGCGTCGCCAATATCATGTATGTCTCGATAAAAGAGCGGACGCGCGAAATCGGCATTAAGATGGCTATCGGCGCCAAACGACGATATATCCTGAGCCAGTTTCTGATTGAAGCCCTCACTATTACCTTTGCCGGCGGTTCGCTTGGGATGTCCCTAAGTTACATTCTTACCGAGGGTTTCAAACGGATTCCGATAGAGAGCGACGTCTTGAATTTTATGGGACGGCCCACAGTTTCGCTGGATATCGGTGTCGTGGTCATCCTGGTGCTGGGTCTGCTGGGCTTCCTCTCGGGAATTTTTCCGGCGATGCGCGCTGCCTCGGTTAACCCTGTTGACTCCTTGAGATATGAATAAAAACCGTGTCGTGAGGTATCTGATATGATAGATATGAAATTAGTCCGCAAGAAATATACTACCGGAAAAGTCGAATTCGAAGCTCTCAAAGGGATCGACCTTACCGTGGGGAAGAACGAATTTATCTCTATTATGGGTCCCTCCGGTTCGGGCAAATCGACCCTTATGAATATCATGGGATGCCTCGATATTCCTTCCTCCGGCGACTATCTTCTGGAAGGTATCAACGTTCGCGCACTTACCGCCAATCAACTGGCGGAGGTGCGCAATCAGAAAGTCGGTTTTGTCTTTCAGTCATTCAACCTTCTTCCTTACGCCACCGCCTTCGAAAATGTGGAAATCCCTCTTCTCTTTGCCGGGGCTAAAGCCCGTCAGCGGCGCGACCGGGTGATGAGCCTTCTGGCGCAGGTCGGCCTGGCGGAAAAGGTAGGCAATAAGCCGACCGAGATGTCCGGCGGCGAGATGCAGCGGGTCGCTATCGCCCGGGCGCTGGCTAATAAACCCAACCTGATTCTGGCGGATGAACCGACTGGAAATCTCGACAGCAAATCGGGCGGCGAAATCATTAATATCTTCCGCCAACTCTGGCAGGAAGGGCATACTATTATCATTATCACCCACGACCAGAATGTGGCGAAGCAGACCTTGCGGACAATCCGGCTGAAAGACGGCACTATCGATAATAACGGCAACGGCTCCGCCCCGCGCTGAACTCCTGACATCAGCGAAATCCTATTCATTTACCCCTTGCATTCCGGGCAAATTATCGCCAAATTTACCCCGATGAAAATTTCGGTTATCATTGGCGCGTTAGTAATTCTGACCGGCTTTGCCTCGGCGCAATATACCTCGAGCTATTCGGCCGGAAGCAGCGGGGCATTGTCGATTCCCCAGGTCGAATTTATTTATGACAATTACTACCTGATGAAAGCCTTTTACCCGGAATATCAGTCCGGCGAATATGAAACCAGCCGCGATATCTGGCTGGTCGGACAGAAATCGGGACAACTGGTTGCCGCCTGGGACAGCCTCGGCGACAGCATTCTCACCGTCCTGACCCGCCTCTCAGGAATCGACTGGTCGGAGCCGGTTATCAAAGTCCACCTGATGAAATATCTTCCCGTTGCCGGCCTGTACGAGCCGCTCGCTCTTCCGGTTGAAGGGATTCGTAACGCTCGTTCGATTATTGCCGCTCCCTCCGGGTCGCTTCAGATATTCACCATGATTCAATTCATGGCGGGACGAAATATCCTGCAGACCGAATTTCCCACGCATTTCGCCAACTGGGTTTCCACTCATCCCTTTTTTGAGAAAGGGGTGTATCGGTTCGACCTGCTGGCGCTGACGCTGGCGGTCTCCTGCGCCGAAAGAATCATTCCTAAAGATACTCTCGATTCTCTGCTCAATCTGGAACAGTGGCGACGATTCAACCCCGGTTGGGAGATTTACCGCACCCATTTCCGCGACAAGTGGATTCTCTCCGAGGATACAACCCTTCTCTCCTATCTTGCCGCCGAAAAGCATGACTCTCCCCTGGTGCAGCTGACGGCGCCGCCGAAAATTCCCGAGGAGACTCCCGAGAGAAAGCGGCGCAGCCGCCTGGTCGCCACCAGCGGCGGAGGACGACTGGGAATGTCGGTCAGCCGCATTGCCGGCGGCTTTGAAATTGTCGCCATCGACAGCACCAAACTCGCTTACCTCGGAGGTCTGCGCAAAGGAGACCGGATTTTGCGCGTGGACGGCGAACTGACCCGCAACGCCCGTGACTTTTTCGATAAAATCCTCAATAAACTCGATTCCGACGGCGTCTATCTCCTGGTACAGAGACAGAACGAGTCCCGCGGCTTTATCCTGCAATCACGGTAGCGCTGGTGAGCCCGACAAAGAATATTAATGAAACCTTCCTTAGATTCTGTTGTTTCTGCAGGGGTATAATGTAATGTATATGCCGATTCATCTTACCGACACAAAAATAATCGTGAAAGATTTCCCCCTATGATTGCAATAATTGACCTTCTGGCGAACAAATATTTCCTCTGGACCGCCTTTAATCTTCTGGTGCTGGTGATGCTGGCGCTTGACTTGGGAATATTCCACCGCAAAGACCATAGGATTTCGATTAAGGAAGGAATAATCTGGAGCGTTATCTGGATTATTGTCGCCCTGATATTTAATGTCTGGATATATTTCTGGAAAGGCTCCGAGGTGGCGGTGCAGTTTCTGACCGGATATATCATCGAGCGCTCCCTCAGCATCGACAATATCTTTGTCTTCATAGTCATTTTCGCCTATTTCAAAGTGCCGGAAAAATATCAGTACAAAGTTCTCTTCTGGGGAATTCTGGGCGCCCTGATATTGCGCGGTCTTTTCATTGCGGTGGGGACACTTCTGATAGCCAAATTCCACTGGATAATCTATATCTTCGGCGCTTTCCTGGTGATAACCGGAATCAAGATGGGGGTTGGCGAGGATAAAGAAATCGAGCCGGAGAAAAATCCGCTCTTGCGTTTTGTCCGAAAATTTCTGCCGATAACGGAGAATTATGAAGAGGGGCATTTCTTCGTGCGGCGGGCGCACCGGACCTATGGCACGCCGCTTTTTGTGGTGCTTCTGGTGGTTGAAACCACCGACCTGGTCTTCGCCGTCGATTCGATTCCGGCGATATTCGCCATCACCCTTGACCCGTTCATTGTCTATACCTCAAATGTTTTCGCCATATTGGGACTGCGCGCTCTCTATTTTGCCGTCGCCGGCATGATGCAGCTCTTTTATTATCTCAAATACGCCCTTGCCGCGATACTCGCCTTTGTCGGCGTAAAGATGCTTATCTCCTCCTTTGTCAAGATTCCCTCCGGCATTGCTCTCGGAATTATCGGGGGGCTTTTGGCGATTGCGATAATCGTTTCGCTGCTTTTCCCTAAGGAGAAGAAGGATGTCCTTCCGGCTATCCCGACCGAGCCGGAGAAGGAGAAAGCGGAGCCGCGCAAAAAGAAAAAGGCGGCGAAATCAGAGAAATAGGGGCGCTGCCTTACGATTTTCTCTTCCGCGCAGGTCATATTCCCCCCGAGGCGTGTGTGTATAGCGAAGAGCGAGCGGGGGTTTTGACAGCAAAGGTTTGGGTGGCGACGAGCCGCGCGAGGAATATTACGATTGAGGTGTCAAAGGATATGAAATATCCTTAGACGTCATACCCGCGCAGCTTGTCCTCGCGAAAGCGGGGAGCGGGTATCCAGTCGCGTAGGTCAAAATCCCCCCGAGCCATCTGTGTATAGCGAGGAGCGAGTGGGGGTTTTGACACTCGGAGAATAAACATAGCGACGCAAGGCAATCCATTCCACTATCATCTTCTCTACTTGATTGATTGCTCCAGTGCTGATGCAAGCATTGTTTCTGGATTCCCCCGCCACGGCGGGCAGGCGCCTTCGCGGGAATGACGGTAAAGAGAACTGGGTTCTCTTTACAGCGTTGAAATGGTTGATGGTCAATCAGCGGAGTCGGTCAAAATCCCCCCGAGCCGCGTGTGCATAGCGAGGCGCGAGCGGGGGTTTTGACGATGAAGGTAGATTCTATAGGGTATGATAAGATGAGATTGCTTCGGCGCACTCTGCATTCCCCGTTGAAGCGGGAAAGCCGTGCGGCTCCTCGCAATGACGTTGTCTAGGCTCGTGCCTGGCAGATGTCCACATCTGCCGGTAAATCACTTTCCCGGTTGCGTCAGTTCTTAGGTTCGAATCCTTTCGAAGCGTGAACTGACGCGACAATCAGCGGAGTAGGTCAGGCTATCCGTTATCCTGCCATTCTTTGCTCAAGTGTCCGGGCGGTCATCAGACCGACCGCCTCTCCTTGTCGGCGGGTCTGAAGACCCGCCGCGCACGAATTGTCAATACGAAATACCGGTCTTGTCAACTGCAGATAAAACTCTGCATGCTACAATTCTGCAAGGCCGAACTTCTTTCTGAATAGATTTAACACTACGAAATCTACTGCCGTCAGTACAGTCTTGT
>JBFMEF010000038.1 GCA_040753495.1 Candidatus Zixiibacteriota bacterium | reverse complement strand
ACCATTCCATCATAAGAACAACGGTCAGGAGCATTGCCATCGGATTGACTTTGTACATTCCGGCATATTTCGGGGCGGAGCCGTGAGTCGGCTCAAAGACGGCATATTTATCACCGATATTGCCGGAGGAGGCGAATCCCAGACCGCCGACCAACTGGGCGCACAGGTCGGAAATTATATCGCCAAACATATTGGAAGTGACCAGCACCGAGTAATCGAGCGGGTTTTTGAGCAGCCACATGCACATGGCATCAATATTGGCTTCATCCAGTTTTATTTCCGGGTAATTCCTGGCAACTTCCCGCGCCGTGCGGATCATCAGTCCCGAAGTTTCCCTTATGACATTCGGTTTCTCAACGACTGTGACTGTTTTGCGGCCGGTTCTCCTGGCATATTCGAAGGCATCAGTTATGATATTGCGGCAGCCGGTTTTGGTGTTTATTCGAAGCGACACTGCCACCTCACTGCCGGGATGGGCATCGAATTTTCTCATATTCTTGTTGTTCTTTTTAAGGACCTCACGAACTTCATCGGGAAGCGGGAAAAACTCCACTCCGGCATAAAGGTCTTCGGTGTTTTCGCGGAAAACAACGATATCAATGCCCTCTTTGTAATTGAGGGGGTTGCCGGGATAAGCCTTGCAAGGGCGCAGATTGGTGCGCAGATTGAATTCCTGCCGCAGACGGACAATGGGGGAAGAATAGACATGTCCTTTTCCTTTCAGGGCAGGAATCAGTTCGGCTTCGGCTTCTTCTTTCGGTTTCGAGGTAATGGCGCCGAATAAGGCGCAATCGGTGTTTTTCAGAATATTGATGGTGCGCTCCGGCAGAGGGTTGGCTTCTTTACACCAGAATTCCCATCCGATGTCGGCCGGAACATATTCGGCGTCAAAGCGGAACTTATCGAGAACGATGCGGGCCGCTTCCATCACATCTTTTCCGACGCCGTCGCCCGGCATCCAGGCAATCTTATACTTAGCCATACTCCAAAGGCTCTCCTTCTTACAATGTGAAAGTTAGATTAAATAAGTGTGAATCGCTGAAATCATTTTTATAAGGGACAAAGGCATAATCAATGCGGATATTGCGGCGGCTGAATCCGGCGCCCGCTGAAAACGAATGCAGGTCATAACCGGCGCGATAACCGCCACGCAGCGTAAAGCCGCGACCGAAGTCATACTCCCCGCCAAGATGAAGATGGAATTCATCATCAAGGACCACAATGTCGGCGGCCGGGAGCATCTGGCGATATCTGTACGAGAGCCCGGCGCGGAAAGTGGTGGGGAGGTCAATTTCTTCTTCGCGCAACTTTATTTTGGAGCCGAGATTTTGCACGGCAAGCCCCGCGTTCAGATTCGAATATGGCTGAGTCAAGAGCCCCAGGTCGAGGCAGAAGGCATTGCCGCGATAGACGTCAATTTTCTCAAAGAGCCAACCGAGCATAAAACCGAAGACGACATCTTTATCTACCCGAAAGGCTGCGCCGGTCTTGATTGAGACATCATGCGCGTCAAAAGGATAAAATTCAGAAGTGGGTGTTTGTCGTCCCTGCAGATCGCTGACAACCGCAAACTGGACACCGGTAGAAAAGACGATAGACTTCTTCTCAAAAGAAATATATCCGGTTTCGATGCGGACATTCTCCCAGTAAGTGTTGTAACCCAGAGAGCCGGTTAAAGGACCGACCCCAAAGCTGGCAGCCGGATTATAGGCGGTTGAATAAGGGTCGGCGGTAATAGAGACGAAGGCTCCCCCCATTCCGCTGGGACGGGCGCCGGCGTCTACCGTGAGAAGCTTCAGCCCGCTTGCGGCATCGGATTGAGACGCAAGTGTCAGAGTCAGAAGGAATATTAATAAGAGTGATAGTTTTCGCATAATCCACCGTCAAAATCTAAGGTCGAAACCGACAATATGGTCAGCGCCTTCATCGACGCGGTCATCCGAGAAAGCGTAATTGATAGTCAGGCGGAGATTGCTGAAGAGGACTTCATATCCCATTCCGGCGGTAATGACGCCGTTATTCAGTCCGGTTCGGATGAGGAGTTTTTCAATCAGATTGTATTCGCCGCCGAAGCGGAAGAAGGGGCTCTGCTTGCTGTTTTTCTCGATGTCGGCGGCAAGCAGGAGTTTCTGATTAATGGTTCGGGCGGAAATGCCGGCGCCGATGGTCAGCGGGAATTTATCGTCCTGAGTGGCAGAGAGAGAACCGCTTTCGTTTGACCAGGGGTATTTGGCGGCAAAATGATTGACAACCAGACCAAGGCGGATATCGGTAATCGGCTTGGATTCCATAGTGCCGTATTCAAAGAGCGAATCAACCAGCAGCATGGCGCCGAGATTTATGCCGACCGAATTGGCGCTGAGGTCGCCTACTTTCTTGTAGTAATAATTGATTTTTGTGCCAGCCATGAAATACGGGACAAACGACTTGGCGAAAGAGACGCCGAAATTATGCTCACTGGATGAAATGGTAGTTCCCAAATCCTGTCCGCTGGTGTTTCGCCGGGCGATTTCGCCATAACCGGCAAAGAGCCAGGAAAATCCCAATGACGATTCCAGTTTGGTGGGGAAAATTACCGAGATAAATCCGAGGCTGCGGTCAAGTTTCATCGCCCGATAGGAACTGGTTAGAGAGCGGGATACTATCCCGGCGGCTCCGGCCGGGTTATACAGTTGACCCGAGGCGTCATCGGACACCCCGATATATGCTCCGCCCATGCCGGCCGGTCGCGCCTGCACCGGCAACTGAAGAAATACTCCCGCATAGCCGCCATCTTCATCAGCCGCGGCAAAACTGACAGCAACCAGTATCGAAACAATTGTAAGTATAGTCTTTTTCATTTTCTCACCTATGGTATTATTGCCAGTTTGCCCCAGTAAACCTGACCGGTAGAAAGCTCCACCTTGAAGTAGTAGAAGCCCGCCGCCACAACCTCTCCCTTGCCGTTGTACCCGTTCCACTGGTCGGTGGATGACACAACATTGGGACCACCCGGTTTCATTTCACCTTCGATGACCGTCTTCACCAGATTCATCGCAAAATCATAAATCTTCAGTGTAGCGCGGGCATCGGATGGAACCGGATAATGGAATTTGAGGGTGCCTTCGCCATACGGCGAAAACGGCACCGGATAGGCATAGACATTGCTTGAAGGGTCATATACCCGGAAAATATTCCAGTCGGGAAGGCCGATATCATCAACGGCAATCTTGGCAGCGCCATCACCGGTTCCTACCCAAAGAGTATCGCCGTCAATGAAAGCGGCATAAGCCGGAGAATATTGACTTATAGTATATGGCACAGGCTTCTCAGAATTCGCCAGAATGCCGGTTATGGCGATATTCTGCCAGTTGACGCCGGAATTGGCGGAGAAGAAGAGGCCGGAATCAGTCGCCGCGACCACATTGCTTCCTGAGAAAGCATAATTCCAGGCGATAGTCCCGGTATGACGGGGAGTCCAGCTTTGACCATCAAGAGGAGCGGAGACAATGCCAAACTCCTCAAGAGTATTAGGGCGCTTTTGACAGGTGACCCAGAGAGAATTATTTCCAGGGGATACACTCTGTATTCCGAGAGCGGTTATGAAATTGCCGGTCAAACCGTGCGCCGAAGTATATTTGTTGACTTTGTCAAATTTCAAGGGATTGGTATTGGCAGTTATGATATGCCAGTTATTCGAGCCGGAAGGAGAAATCGCCACTCCGAGATTGCAGCCAATGTACAGAGTGTCATTCACCACTTCAATCGTTTTCAGCTCCTGTCCTCCGAAATTTATGGTCACATTCAGGCTGTCGCGAATCTGAAGCGCCTGTACCGGGAACCAGGTAACGCCATTGGGCGAAGAATTGAACCATTCTTTCCCGGCAAGGTAAACGACAGAATCAGAAAAAGCGATATCATTGTATTTCAGCCCCACCAGATTTACGCGGCTGGTAATCGCCCAGGTCAGACCATAATCATGGGAACGATAAACGGAGTATTCGCCGACGGCGGTGTCGCGGGGATGATTGATGACCCAGATAGCGGTGGAGTCAAATCCGCCACTGCCATCGGAAAATTTCTGCACACGCACTCGGTAGGAACGGGCGCCGCTGGAGTCATTTTCCGGAAAAACAAAGTACCGGGTCGAATCGATACCGGCGGCAGAATTGAGATACAGAAGGACGAGACCGGAATCGGTCCCCACCCAGAGATTCATAGAATCGGCGGCAAGAGAATGGATGATATTTCGTCCGCTTGCCAGGGTGGTATCGAGAGTATCGGCATATGCCCGCTGCCAGGTGTCGCCGGTATCGGGGGAAAAATAGAGCCCTCCTTCCCAGCCGGCCATAAACAGATGAGCGCCGACCGCCGCAAACTCTTTCGGATATTTCTTGAGTCCTGTGAGATTCTGAAGTCCGGTGTAGTTTGTATGAAACGATACTCCGTTGTTGTCGGAAATCGCCAGCCCGGTTCCGGAACCGTTCAACGTGTCGGCAGTACCGGCAAAAAGCCGTCCCCCAAAACTGTAGGCGGTGGTAACCGCCAACCCGGGAAGACCATCGGACCTGAAAGCGGAATTGACAATTTCGCTATAGGTTCGACTTGTGTCAAACTGAATCAAAGTGAGCCCGGAATCGCCGGAGATATAAGTAAAACCGCCATTGTGAGTGATATCAGATATCTTATTGGAAGAGGGCTTGGCGTAAGCCGGCGCCCAGACATAGCGCATCAGACCATCGGCCGTGCCGGCCCAAAGCACGATAGAGTCGGTATGAAAAGTATCGAGGACGGCTGAAAAATAGAGATTGCTGAGGCTGTTGAATCCCAGGAGGGAATCCTGGCGGGAGTAATAGATATTGCGCCAGGTCTGACCACCATCAAAGCTGCCAAACAGCCCACCGGCCCAGGAAGCGCAGAAGATGAGAGAATCATATCCGGTGATGTCGTAAATAGTGTAGTTTGGTCCGGTTAGCGGGATGGTATCGATTTGCCGCACAATTGATTGCATTAGATTCCAGGTCATGCCCTCATCATCAGTATAGACAAGACCATCGGAGTATGGCACCGGCTCGTTTTCGGGGCCAATCCAATGATTGATGGCGACCCAGAGACGGCCGTTGGCATCATCCGACCAAAATGCCGAAGGGTCATTGGAGAGAAGACCGTTGCTGTTATCATAGTGCTGCCAGTTGATACCGCCATCAAAAGTAAAACTCATCCCTTTTCCGGTGCGCAGCCAGATAGCTCCTTTATGCGAAGCGATATCGCCGACCCAGTTGTCAGAGAAACCCTGAGCCGGTTCATCGAGGCTTTTCATAAATCCCATGATGGCGGGATAGACGGATACAGGAATCAGAGAAATTACAAGCAGAAAGATAAATTTCTTCACTCTTTGCTCCTAAGGATTGCTTTCAAGCAAAAAAAATAGCCGCAAGCCTGATTATAGGTACGGCTCAAGGTCATTATGCTTCACTAAAATCCGAATTCAGGTTCACTTAATCGTTATCGAAGCGCTATATTATTCCTCCGTAAGGCATTAAGATATATATAAATATACACAAGTCAAGGAGAATTGGACGAAAAAAAGCAAGGGTTTTCCAGACTTAGCAGTTAATGCGCAGGAGATAGGGGAACCCTCACTCTTTCTCTGACAGGATTGGCGGAACAGGAAACGGCGTCGGGATATCGACCCAAACGCCGTTCAAAGCCTGTCGGTAAAGAAATCTGAATAGACTACTTTACCGATTGGAACTTTTTGGTCAAAGCCGGGACTATTTCAAAAAGGTCGCCGACAATTCCATAACTGGCGATATTGAAGATTGGGGCATCTTTGTCGCGGTTGATGGCCACAATGGTTCTGGAAGATTGCATGCCAACCAGATGCTGAATCGCCCCGGATATCCCAATCGCGATATATAGTTTGGGATTGACAGTTTTCCCGGTCTGGCCTATTTGATGCGAATAAGCGATCCAGCCGGCATCCACTATGGCACGCGATGCCCCGAATCCGGCGCCGAGAACATCCGCCAGCTGCTTTATCATAGGAAGATTTTCAGGACCGCGGACACCTCTTCCGGCTGTTACGATAATATCAGCCTCCGTGAGGCTGACCGACTGACCGGTCTCGGAGACCATCTCTTTGACAGAAGAGCGGGACTGAAGCGAAGAGGAATCGACCGTTTCCGCTATCGCTTCTCCCGCGCCGGAGGATGACTCGGCGAAAATTTTCGGTCGAATCGTTACAAAAAAGAGCCTGCCATCGGCGGCGGTCAGGTCGAAAAGGACATTGCCTCCATACGAGGGACGAGTAACGATTACTTTGTCTCCATCGGCTTTAAGGGCGGTGATATCGGACGCCATGGCGCCGCCATTCAGGGCGGCAAGCCGTGCAAACAGCGCTTTGCCGTAGAATGTTGCCGGTCCGAGAACCAGTTGGGGTTTGTATTTGGCTATCAGCGCACTGATAACTTTGCCATAGGTCTCATCATTAAAATACTTGAGAGAGGCATCCGCCACGGCCAGCACTTTGCCTCCGCCACGGGATGCCAATTCCGAAGCGAGAGAGGCGGCATCCTCGGCGAGAACGGCGGTAAAAATCTCCCCTCCCAGTTTTCCGGCGGCGGATAGCAATTCATAGCTGACATTTGCCAACTTGCCCTTTTTCTGCTCGGCGACAACAAGAATTCTGAAACTCATTATTCTATCCCTTCCAAATTTTCAGCGGCGCGACGCGCGGCAGCCATCACATCCAGAAGCGAAACACTTCTCTTCTGTGCGGCGGCGGCGCAGTCATCATACTCCGGCTGAATCTTTACTTTATCCTTGAATTTAAGCACTTTCACTCTAATCGGTCCGTATTCAGTCTCCACCAGGCGGATTTCTCGCGGCAGAACCCGTCGTCTTTCGGAGCGAATCCGTAAACCGGCGGTGGTAGTTTCGCGGAATATAATATCGCTGAGAGTGTCCACCAAATCATTTTTGCAGAGGAGAGTCAACAGCGTACCGGGACGATTCTTCTTCATTATAATCGGGGTCATGAAGACCTCGAGCGCTCCGGCTTCATACAGACAGCTCATCAAGTGGCTATAAATCTGCGGATTCATATCATCAATATTCGATTCAATCACCTGAACCTCTTCCCTTTCCGAGGCGAGGGCAGAATTCAATTCCCCGAGAATGAGACGGAGGAGATTGGGGTGTTCGGGAAAATCGCCGGCGCCGGCTCCGTAACCAACTTTCTCAATCTTGAAGTTGCTTGTGGGGGACTCGATAACCGGATATATCTCCGCCGCCGTGGCGAGAATGGCGGCGCCGGTCGGGGTTACTTTTTCTCCGACGGTATCTTCCAGACGGAATCTGAATCCTTTTAATATTTCGACTGTCGCCGGCGCCGGAACAGGAATCATGCCATGCGCCGATTTGACTGACCCGCTGCCAAAAGGCAGGGGGGAAATGGATATAGATTCTGGTCGAAAGTATTCCAATCCGATGGCGGCGCTGGTGATATCTATGATGGCGTCGAGGGCGCCGACTTCATGAAAGTGAACTTTGTCCGGGGAGGTCTGGTGTATCTTTGCTTCGGCGTCTGCCAGTTTTTGGAAAGCTGTTCTGGCAAAAGCCTTGACTTTTTCAGCCAGCGATGACGGCTCAATGATATTCAGAATATCTCTTAGATGTCGGTGCGCCACAGGGTCGTTTATTTCGACCGTCACCGCCGCTGCCGATATCATGTGCCGCTCCGTCCTGAAATAATTGAGCCTAAAACCGTCGAGTTTAATCTTTCTTAATTCATTTTGCAGGTGCTCAAAGGGCATTCCCAGGTCAAGAAGGGCGGCGAGTGTCATATCGCCGGAGATTCCGGACTGACAATCGAAGTGAAGATGTCTCACTTTATCGGCTCCTTCATGGCGATGGCAATAGTTGCCGCGGCGACACCGGCGCCGAAGCCGTTATCGATATTGACCACGGTAATGCCGGCGGCGCAGGAATTGAGCATAGCCAGAAGCGCCGCCAATCCTCCGAATGATGCCCCGTAACCTATGGAAGTCGGCACGGCGATGAGCGGTTTGCCGACCAGACCGCCTATAACGGAAGGGAGCGCTCCCTCCATGCCGGCGACCACTATTATTACGGAGGCAGTTTCGAGAGACTGTCGGCTGTCAAAGAGACGGTGGATTCCGGCGACGCCGACATCATAGAGCCGTTCTACCGGGCAGCCCATTACCCAGGCGGTGAGAGCCGCTTCTTCGGCGACCGGGATATCAGAGGTTCCGGCGCAACAGACCAGAACAGACTTTTGCGTTCGCGATGCGGGATTTTTCTTCCTGCCGCTCAACGCAAGAGCCAGGCGGGCATCAGGATAATATCGAAAAGAATAAAGTTGCTTCCTTATAGATTTATATACCGATTCATTGAGGCGCGTAATCAGGGTGTCGCAGCCGGATTTAAGAATCTTTTGGGCGATACTGATTATCTGTCGTTCGGTTTTCCCGGGGGCATAGATGACCTCGGGGATTCCCTGCCGCAGAGCGCGATGATGGTCAATCCGCGCGAACGCGATATTTTCCAGAGGAAAATTCCGCAGCCGTTCCAGTCCCTGCTCAACGGAGAGAGTTTTGTCGGCGACTCCCTGGAGGATTTTTTGCAGCGATTTCCTATCCATTAAGAACCGGGTGAGAGCTTTGGAGAAATTCCTGAAAGGCGCGCCGGATATCATCCAGAGAAGTAACAGTCATCAGCCGGGCGCGCAGAGCGGCTCCGGCAGGAAAACCTTTGGTGTACCATGCCAGATGTTTCCGCATCATAAGCGCGCCGCTTCTTTCTCCGAACTGGGCGATGATAAGGGCGGCATGGTCAAGTGACAGGGCGATTTTATCGCTGATGGCCGGTTCGGGAGAGATAGTCCGGTCGCGGAGAAAGGCTTTTATAGCGCCGAATATATAAGGATTGCGCATGGCGGCGCGGCCTACCATGATGGCATCACAACCGGTTTCGGCAAGCATCCGGGCGGCATCCTCAGCCGAATTGATATCGCCGTTACCGATAACCGGTATTTTGAGGGCATTCTTAAGGATAGCGATTTTCGACCAGTCAGATTTGCCGGAGAATCCGGCAGCGCGGCTTCGGGCATGCAGAGCGACCGCCGCGATACCTGAGGCTTGCGCCAACTCCCCTATTTCCAGATAATGGTCGTTCTGATTATCCCAGCCGGTGCGCATTTTGACAGTCACCGGCAGCGAGGAAGCCTCAACCGCCGCATTCATAATTTCATGGGTCAATTGCCGGTCTTTAAGAAGGGCGGCGCCACCATTTTTGCCGACGACTTTCTTGACCGGGCAACCGAGGTTGATGTCGATAAGGTCGGCTCCGGATTGGGAGATAACAGCGGCTGCTTTGCGAATATTTTCCGGATTAGCGCCGAAAATCTGGACGCCGACAGGATGCTCCTCGGCGTCAAAATCAAGGTAGGAGAGTGATTTCTCCTGCCCCATGGCTATGCCGTCGGCAGAAACCATCTCGGTATAAGCCATGTCAGCCCCGCATCTCCTTGCGATTAAACGGAATGGACGATTAGAGATACCCGCCAGGGGCGCCAGAAAAAGGGGTCCGGGAATGTTTAAGTTTCCTATCTGCATGCCGACAATATAATTAAGCCAAGGACTTATGGCAACAGACTAACCGGTGATTTGGCTTTACAAATTCATAGGGAACGAAATTTTGTTATTTCGGCGGTCTTGAAAGGAGCCCAGTATGCCTGAAATAATTGTCAAATATGAAGACAAGATTATCGAGCGCGTCGTGTCGGAAAAGAAACGGTTATCGATCGGCAGAACGCCGGACAACGACATCATATTGGAAAACCGGGGCGTTTCCCGGAAGCACGCTCAGATTGAATTCAACGACAATGCCGCAGTGATCATTGACAATGAGTCGCTCAACGGGACCTTCGTGAATAATCGCAAAGTTACCGAAGAGATACTTCACGATAATGATACTATCACGATTGGAAAATATTCGTTAATATACAGGACGGAGGTTTCCAAGACTGATTCTCCGGCGGCTCTGGACGGCACCATGGTTTTGAAGACGAAGAAGCAGAAAGACCTGGTTGAAAAGGATAAGCTGGAGCGGGAGATTGTCAGCCGGATGGGCGGCTCAGTATTGCTGGGCGAAGAGAACGCCGATTTTTCCGAGTACCGCATTGACCATAATGTTACAACTATCGGCAAAGCCAAGTTTGTGCACGTGCATGCCCGCGGAATGCTTCTTTCAGGGATACAGGCTAAGATAGTGAAGGAACCGGATCAGTTTGTGATAATCAATTTGGGCCGCAAAGGAAAGACAAGGGTGAACGGCGAAGAGGTCGCTCGCCAGACGCTCAAGAACGGCGACATAATTCAAGTAGGAAAGTCGATTTACCGCTTCATTGAAGGACAACATTAGATGAAATTTGCCATTATATCGGATATTCATGGCAATCTGGAAGCTTTGGAGAATGTCCTCCGGGATATAGAGAAAGAGGGCGCCGAGAAGATTCATTTTCTCGGGGACGCAGTGGGGTACGGGTGCAGCCCCAATGAATGTGTGAAGTTGATAAAGGACCACTGCGAAATAAAACTTCTGGGGAATCATGATTATGCCGCCCTGGGCCTGGAGGCGGTGGAGAACTTCAATCAGATGGCCCAAATTTCAATTGGATGGACACAGGAAAAGCTGAGCAAACAGAGCGGCGCTATTCTTGCCGATTTTGAGATGGAAGCCGATTTTCTCGATTTTCATCTGGTTCATGCCTCGCCGGGGGAACCGGACCAATGGCATTACATACTGACGACCGCTCAGGCAAAGAGGCATTTTGAGAATTTCAATCAGGCGGTCTGTTTTGTGGGACATTCGCATATGCCGATAATTTTCAACATCGACTCCGAGGGTCAGGTGATGAAGTCTAATAAGATGGAATTGGAGAGGGTGCCGGAGCGAAGATATATCATAAATGTCGGTTCGGTGGGACAGCCTCGTGACGGCGACCCGCGCGCCTGTTATATAATGGTCGACACCGAGTCCGGTAAAATCTATTACCGACGTGTCGATTATGATATAATAAAGGCCCAGGAAAAGATGAAGAATGCGAATATGCCGAGTTTTCTGGTAGATAGAATTGCGGTAGGTCATTAGGAAAGATATGCTGAAGAAATACTCCCCCTATACCCTCTGCCTACTAATTTCCATACTGGTGGTGGCGCTGTATGTAAATGACTTTGGGCCGCTTCTTCGCCTGGAATGGAAGATTCAGGACCTGATGTACACTTTTCGCGGGGACCCGAATTTCTCATCTGATATTGTGGTCGTGAGCATAGATGACACCTCGCTGGCGCAGTATGGCTCCTGGCCCTGGCCCCGAGACCTGGTGGGAGACCTGGTGGCGGCCGTGGGGTCGGGCCAACCTAAGACCATATTGCTGGATATGCTCTTCGAGCCAAGCGTCACGGAGGACACCTCGGGGCGGACAACGGTCTTAGCCAACCAGCTTGCCTGGCTGCAGAATGTTATCGTGCCGTACGAGATTAGCCGGGGAGACTTTACCTCGAGTCGCATTTCCAATCCCAAGTATCTATATAATTCATCGGTTGTGGTGGACAACCCGCTGGGGGTGCTGGAGGAGAGTGAAGCGCTTATTGCGCAAAAGGTATTCCTCCCGCCGGAACCGATTACCCAGTATGCCGCCGGTCTTGGTTTCAAGTTTATAACTTATGACCGCGATAGAAAAGTCCGCTGGACGCCGCTGGTAATGACATATGACGGCTATTACTATCCCTCGGCGCAGCTTCTTGCCGCTGCCCATTACCTGGGGCTCTCCCCCAGCAATATCAGCGTCAAAGGCGGCGAGGAGATCAAAGCCGGAGGCCGGGTGATTCCGACCAATGCGCACGCCGAGATGTTCATCAATTACAACAAACCCCGCCAGTCATTTGGAGAGATATCCGCCGCTGAAATCTTTAATGAAAAATTTGATTTGAACAATCTGAAGGGGAAACTGGTGGTGATTGCGGTTAACGCCCGCACCTCGACCGACTACTACCAGACACCGGTATCGCGCAATATTGCATCGGCAGAACTGACGGCGAATATTCTGGAAAATATAGCGCATTCGAATCATATCAAGCGTCTCGACTCCTCCCCGGGAACCGACATGATAGTACTATTTGCCTTGGGAGGGATATTTGCCTTTATCCTGCCCCGGGTCTCCCTGTTGTATCGCGCCGTGATTCTTATCATAACGCTTTTCCTTCTCGCCAATTTAAATTTCATTCTGTTCAATTCGCTTAATGTCCTGACACGCTCATTATATATAGGACTGCAGCTAATCCTGCTGGCAATAGCCAGTCCGATACTGGACCAGGATTTTCTCTCCAGAATCGGCTCCGGCAAGAAAGAACCGGCTAAGGGCAAACCGGCAAGACTACCCAAAATCGCGCCGATAGAGAGAAAGCCAGCGGAAGCTAATGGCCGGGCGGCTTCAAGTCATGAGGCAGTGAAGAGCACGACCGAGGCGATTGAGAAAACAAGGAGTGACCACCGTTCTGAAACCAAGACGGCAATGACCGATTTTAGCGGGAGTAAGACTTTCCAGGCGGAGACAGTCAAAGCGGAAATGCCGAGCGCGCCCCCGCCGCGGGAGAAGCCGAAACCGGCGGCAATCGTTGCCGATGCCGCTCCGCCGATTGAATACAATAATCGCCTAATTGATGATGAGCCTTCCTCCGAGCCGGAGTATCAGCCGGCGCCGGCCGCCAATACCCCGTCATTCGGTTTTGACAGCGGCCAATTGAAAAATCTGGGACGGTATAAGGTTGTCGGTGAATTGGGCAAAGGGGCGATGGGCACGGTCTATAAGGGGATTGACCCGGCCATTAACCGGAATGTCGCCCTCAAGACAATACGACTGGACTTTGTGCATGACCCCGAAGAGCTGGCGGAATTGAAAGAGCGGCTTTTCCGCGAGGCGCGCGCCGCCGGAATGCTGTCGCATCCCAATATCGTAACCATTTATGATGTCGGGACAGAGTCCAACCTTCATTATATCGCCATGGAATTCCTGGAAGGTCAGACGCTGGAGTCAATGATTCGGAAGAGAGTGAAGTTTAATTATCGGATTATCGCTCAGATAATTTCCCAGATTTGCGGCGCGCTTGATTACGCGCATGGTTCCGGAATTGTCCACCGCGACATAAAGCCGGCAAATATAATGGTGCTCAGCGATTACAAGGTAAAGGTTATGGACTTCGGCATAGCCCGGGTGGACTCGTCATCGATGACCCGCACCGGTATCGCGATGGGCACACCCAACTACATATCGCCGGAACAGCTTCAGGGAAGACCGGTGGACCATCGAACCGATATCTTCAGCTTGGGAGTCATGATGTACGAAATGCTGCTGCATCGGCGTCCCTTCAGGGGAGAGAATCTGACCTCCCTGATTTACAATATCGTCAATACCGAGCCGGAGCTGCCGTCAACGGTAGACAAATCGATTCCCTTGCTGTTTGATAGAGTGATTGAAAAAGCGCTCCGGAAGAATCCTGAGGAGAGATATCAGCGCGCCGGAGAGATTGCCCTGGCGCTGGCCGATTTCATTGAGTCTTTTGGACCGAAGCGGTCGATACCGGTTTGAGTTACTTTTTCTCCGGGTCGATGATATCTTCCGCCAGAGACATAGCCACTCCCGAAAGCATCACTTCCACACCCAGTTTGGTAAAATCGCTGGAGATCAGGTTACGGTCCATCCCGGCATAGAGGGAGCAGCCGGCCCCTTTTTCGACCACGAGGCCTGACAGACGACTTTCATACTCAGAGACAAAGGTAACCTCTCCCAGTTCATCGGAAACAACGAACCCGGAGCAGTTGTGCAGTTGCAGATGAGTATTTCCGGTATATACTACCACCAGCATACCGCGGGTTCGTCCCAGCAAAGTCTCCGGGTAGATTTCCAGAATCAGAACTCTCTTTTCGGCGCGATTGGAGATTTTGAGACGGAAATGGTCTTTTTCGGTGGAAAATTTTTCGGCGCCCAGTACTGCACCGATTTTTCGGGCATCATCTTCGGTGAATTTTGCCATAATCAATGCGTTTTATCGGGTTTGTCAGGTCCTGAATCTTTTGTATTGTTCTTGATTTCGTCTTCGGTATCCCGGAGAGCTTTTTTGAACTCCCTGATCCCCTTCCCTATTCCCTGCGCTATATCGGGAATGCGCCGGGCGCCGAAGATAAGCAGGACAACCAGGAAAATCAGAATCAGTTCCTGCCATCCTATACCTACCAATATTAAGGGGCGGTCGATTCCTATCATACAATCATACTCCTTTTTTGCAGGTCAGATATACCACCAGCGGAAATAGATAATAACCAGCAAGACGGTCAATACCGACATAAAGTTTATTTTAAACATTATGCCGACAGTGAACGAAATAGAATACAGCTCGACGCGGGTGGTCTCGAATCCGATTTGAACCGATTTTGAGAAAAGGGTTTTGGCGGCGCCGGGCGGCAGGACCGAGCCGATGAGGTCGCCCAGAAAACCGCCGACAATCGCGCCCAGAAGCAGGGCCACGATAATGAATGTCAGTTCACGCCCTTTCAAGTTTTTTCCCCCTCGCTAAACTCAGTTTAATTGAGTTAAAGATTTTTAATCCATCGGAGGAGCCGAGGATATCCTCGACGGCTCTTTCCGGGTGAGGCATCATGCCGACCACATTCCCTTCGCGATTGCAGATGCCGGCGATATTTGCCAGAGAGCCATTGGGATTGCTTTCGGGAGTGATGTTGCCCGAGGCGTCACAATAACGGAAAAGAATCTGGCCGTTCTTTTCGAGGCTATCAATATCGGCTTTGAAATTATAATAGTTCCCATCCTTGTGAGCGATGGGAATTTTAAGAACGTCGCCGACCGCTGCGGCCGAGGTAAAAATATTGTCATTACGTTCGACTCGGAGATAGACAAACCGGCAGGAGAACCGCAAGTGGTCGTTACGCATCAGGGCGCCAGGCAGTAGTCCCGCTTCCACCAGTACCTGAAAACCGTTACAGATACCAAGCACCGGATATCCGGAATGGGCGAATTTCATGACCTCTTTCATGATGGGGGAAAAGCGGGCAATGGCGCCGGAGCGGAGATAATCGCCGTAAGAAAATCCGCCGGGCAGGATGATGACATCAGAATCCTGCAAATCCGAGGACTGATGCCAGAGAAACGTGACCTCTTCCCCTATTAGTTTCACCGCGGCAAAGGCGTCATAATCGCAGTTGGAGCCGGGGAAGGTGACCACGCCGAATTTCATTGGGCGTACTCCACCTTAAAATCCTCAATGACCGGATTTGCCAGCAGTTTGCGGCAGATATCTTCGACCTGGGCGGTGGCTTGGGCGCCGTCGGACGCAAGCTCCAGTTCAAAGAATTTGCCGGAGCGGACCGATGAAACGGCATCATACCCCATATTCAGAATGGCTCTTTGAATGGTCACGCCTTGCGGGTCAAGGACTCCTTCCTTGAGCCGAATATAAATGACAGCTTTCTTACTCATCTTCAACCTTTTCGCTCTCGTCCCGGCTCTGGCCGTGACGTTTTTTCACATACCCAACGCCGAGGTATAAAAATCGATACGCCTCGCGGGCAATGCCTATTATAATATAAAGGGCAATAATTGGAAATAATAAATGTCTGGGCTTCCAGAGAAGGGCTATTCCGGCAAACAGCAAGAAGATAAGCTTGAGGCGATTGCGGCGGGTATTGAAGCGGTCGGGAAGGGCGTCATACTCAACCTGAGAAACCATCAGGGCGGAAAATAGAATCACCATGGAGACCAGATATTCACTGTACTCGAGTTGTCCCCAGATTTTGTAACTGAAAATGACGTAGGAAACCAGGGCAAGGGCGGCGCCGGGAACCGGCAAACCGAGGAAGTTTTTCTTCTCTTCAGTTTGCGCCAGCAGGTTGAAGCGCGCCAGACGGTAGGCGGACGCCATTATATAAACGATGCTAATAACCCAGCCCCATTTGCCGAGGGAGTGAAGTTTCAATATGTACATTATTACAGCCGGCGCCAGCCCGAAGGATATCATATCGGCGAGAGAATCAAGTTCGACACCGAAGCGCGAGGTACTGCTGGCAAACCGGGCCACTTTGCCATCCAAGCCGTCCAGGAAGGCAGCCAGTATAATCATCCAACAGGCGGTTGTGATTTCCCCTTCAAATGCCGAAATGATGGCAATGAATCCGCAAATGATATTCCCCATGGTAAAGGAGCCGGGGAAAATACCACGAAATTGAGCAACTTCCATATAGATTTATAACATATTAACCATTATAGATTTAACCGCAACATATAATATATTACTTTAGCTTATATCTCTCTTACATCTCTTCCAGACGCCGTCTGGCAGTAGTAACATACTCAAGATTGGAGTCAATTCCAATATAATTTAAGCCTAATCTTTTGGCGGCGACGGCGGTGGTGCCGCTTCCGATAAAAGGGTCTAATACAATAGTATCTTCGGCATAAGCGGTCAATTTGAGGAGGTGTTCGCAGAGCGTGAGCGGCTTGACAGTTTTATGTCGATTGAAATTCCCTTTTTCCCGCCTGGAGGGTTTGGCAATCAGGAAATATTTGTCAAGAGCCTCTTCAATGGCTTCAACGGTCAGCAGATTTGCAGGAAACATGTTCCGTCCGATTTTGACTTTGGAATTTACCAGACCGACATGGTGCTTGAGTATGTTGTTGAGAAAAGTTTTGTCATACGGTTTCTGGGCAAAGATAATCGGCTCAAAGCATGATTTCAACTGGGGAGTTTTCCAGTCCTGGAACTGACTTTTCAACTTCTTGCGGGTAGATTCATCCAGATTCATCCTGTCGATGAAGTGATGCAGGGACATTGCCTTCGCCTGGTTCTGAGTATAGACCCAGATGAAGCAGTCCCGGACATGAAAGCCGGCGTCGTCAACCGCTGAGGCCATCCGGTGATATAAGCGGGGAGCGGAAAAGGAGAAGAAGAAACCGCCCGGTTTCAAAACGCGCCGGAAAGCGCGCGCTACTTTTAGGTACCAGCGGTAAAATTGACGTCCCTTTTCCGGCTCAAATTTCATTCCGGCGGGAAGCGATTTGACGGTATGGTGGTATTTCTCACTGGAGACACGGGCGTCACTCCACGCGTCATCCATCTTATCGAGAAAATAAGGAGGGTCGGTCAGAATAATGTCGATTGAATTAGCCGGGAAAGATTTGAGCAGCGTCACACAATCGCCATGAACAATTCTATTCAGAAATTCCTGGCGCCATTTGGACTTATTCTCTGAATTTTTTGATTTATATGCCATTGCGGAGAATCTTCTGATATATCTGTTTTTCCGGAGGGTTGTTGCCGACCAATGGCATAAATCAGAAGGTCTCATTCCTTGAGCCGGGCAACAGCGGTCTGGCCGGCTTTGACCCGGTCGCCCGGTTTCACCAGAATTTCAACCTGACCCGGCAGAAAGAGTTCGGCACGCGAGCCGAAATGAATAAGGCCAAATACTTCTCCTGCCTGAACCGACTGCTGCGGTTTTAAGCGACAGACTATGCGGCGCGCCAGAACTCCGGCAATCTGCTTGAAAATCATTTTTCCGGAAGGAAAATTCATGCCAATTTCGGTCTGCTCGTTTTCTTCGGAGGCTTTGTCTTTGAAAGCAGCGAAAAATTTACCGGGATTGTATTTGACATACTCAATTGTACCTTCAAGAGGGATGCGGTTTATATGCACATCAAATACCGAGAGAAAGATTGAAACCTTGTGCCCTTTGCCGCCGATGAAAGGATGCGAAGTTTCCTCGACCGCCAGCACTTTGCCATCGGCGATGGAGAGAACTAAAGCCCGGTCGGAGGGGATGGCGCGATGCGGACTGCGGTAGAAGAAGGTCAGAAAAATGGTCAAGAGGGCCGTGACAGCTGACAAGAGAAGCAGAAAGAAGGAATCTCTTCCGGCGGCGAGAAAAATGAGAATGACGGTAAGGGCGGCGCCGGTGATAATGAATTTCAGGCCGTTGGCGGCAATCATTTTCCAAAAACCCTCTTGAATATCTTGCCGACATTGCGGAGATAATATTCCAGGTCGAAACAGGCATCGATTTCATTTTCGCTGAGGTATTGGCGGATTTCGCGGTCTTCCTTTACAAGGTCCTGAAAACCGTCGGGACCCTCGTAGGCTTTCATGGCGTTTCTTTGCACCAGATGATAGGCGCGGTCCCGGCTGCCGAGTTTATCTGTCAGGCGCAGCAGCACCCTTTGCGAGAAGACAATTCCGCCGTAG
>JBFMEF010000037.1 GCA_040753495.1 Candidatus Zixiibacteriota bacterium | reverse complement strand
GGGCTGGTGGCAAATCGGCCGTCTTCCAGCAGTGCCACCTCATCACCCCTCGCCGACAGTAACGGAGTGAGGAGAAAAATCCAGGTCAATATAGTGCGCAGTCTTATCATCTACACCTGCCTGCCGGCGTCATATATCGCTTTCATGATAATCGACCCAGCGACAGCTGCATTCAATGATTCGATGGTGTCGCGATGCGGTATCCGCACCAGTTCATCGACCGCCGCCCGAACATAACCCGAAAGACCGGTCGCCTCCGAGCCGACCGCCAGAATCAAACGCCCTTGTCGAAATCGCTCCGCTTTTATCAGATTCAGATTCATTCCATTTATGTCGGCTGCCATCATCAGGACCGGCTCGCTTTCTTTTAGATGGTTCAAATTTTCCGGCTCTATTCTTATTATCGGCAGACCAAAGACCGCTCCTGATGATGCCCGTATCGTTTTGGGGCTGAATTGGTCAACCGTCCCCGGTCCTAAAAGAGCCAGGTCAAATCCGAAAGCCAGCGCCGAGCGGAGAAGTGTGCCGGCATTACCCGGGTCGGCGATACTGTCCAGAAGCAGCGCCCGGAAATATTTCCGGGTCAGGTACTGTTTAACCGAATGCTCAGGCTCATCAAAAAGGGCAATGAGCCCCTGCGGCGTTTCCGTGTCGGCAAGTTGGAACAGTTCCTTGCGGGAAATCGACTGCACCGGGACTCCGAACTCACGAAATCGCCCAATAAGGCTCTGTCCTCTCTCGTTCAGTTCCGCCGGTGAAAAAAATATAGTCGCCGGCAGGAAATTGTGCCGCAGGGATTCTTCCAGCAGACGAACCCCTTCGGCTAAAAACTGCCGATGCTGACGACGTCCCTTCTTAGTCAGAAGCGACCTGATCCGGCTTTTATCGCGCTCCGTTAAGATTGACAAATATCCTTGCTTTCCGGTGTCAAATTGCGATTATTTCATTAAACGAAACTCTGACGGTCATTAGCAAGTGAAAACTCTGGGCATAATCATTGGTTTGATGCTTGCGGTACAACCCTTATATGCCGCCGACTCTACTATTATTTATATCGGCTGGGATGGCTACCGATTTCAATCCCCCGATTCGGGACGGCAAATAGGGCTGGCGCTTTCAGGGGGCGGCGCCCGCGGTATTGCCCAGATCGGGGTGATTAAGGCGCTCGAAGAATCAGGGCTTAAGATTTCCGCTATTGCGGGAACGTCGATTGGAGGAATTATCGGCGGACTCTACGCCTCCGGCTATGATGCCGACAGCCTGAAAAAGATTTTCCTGAATATCAACTTTCCCAGTCTCTTTCGAGACCGTCCCTCGCGGACATCGCTATTGACCACACAGCGCTCCGAAAAAGAGCGATATCTGCTATCCATCCGTTTTGACGGTTTTGTGCCGCATATTCCTCAGGCGCTCACCGCCGGTCAAAGATTGACCGACCTTATTTCCAGTCTGACACTCCAGTCCAATTATATCTCCGGCACCGATTTCTCGCGAATGAGAGTCCCCTTTCGGGCGGTCACCACCGACATTGTCTCGGGAAAAGAGACCGTTATTGGCAAAGGCAACCTGGCCGACGCCATCCGCGCCACTATGGCGTTTCCTCTGGCTTTTACCGGCGTGGAAAAAGAGGATATGATTCTTATGGACGGCGGATTGGTCAATCCGATACCGGTGGATGTCGTGCGCGCTCTCGGAAGCAAGTTCGTAGTCGCAGTCAATACCACCAGCGACCTTCTTCCCAAAAACAAAATCAGAGACCCGATTGATATTGCCGACCAGGTTACCACAATCATGTCGCTGGATGAAAAAGAATCGGGACTCAAACAGGCCGATTGGGTCATTACTCCCGCCATCGCCGGCATATATTCGAGCGACTTTCAGTCTGCGGCGGAACTGATTGACAGCGGCTATCAGGCAGGCTGGCGCGCCGCCCCGGAAATAATTAAGCGGTTACAGCTGACCTGCGACCGCGACACGGTCTGCCTGGAATCGATAGTACAAACAGGTATGCCGGACTCGCTCTTCAGCGCCGTCTTTCCTCTCAAAGACGGGGCAATTGTACGACGAACCGATATCGCCGCCGCCCTCTCTGACCTGTACCGGTCGCAACTCCTTTTTTCTGTTAATGCGGTCGTCAGCGAAACCGGCTTCAAATTCGGCTCATATAACATTGTGAACCTCCGAATGCAGACCGTCCCGCGGCCGGCCGTTGACAGTCTCCAAATCATCTGCCGCGGCAATACCGTCTTTGACTCTTCCGTCATTGCGGCGCTTTTGACCGAGGGCAGAAAAACGGTCTCTTCGGAAGATATTGAGAATTTTGCTCGCACATTGGAATCGCTCTACCGCAAACGAGGCCATGACCTGGCGCATCTGCGCTCGGTCCGATTGGACCCGGAGCATAAGACCATCATCATCGATGTCGATGAAGGTTTAATAGAAAAGATCGAGGTCACGGGCCGGGAGCGGACCAAGAAATGGCTGGTCTCCGCCAATTTTCCGCTGCGGGAAGGGGAGCCGTTTCGCTCCACCCGGGCTTCCGCCGGAATTACCAATATCTATGCCACCGGGCTTTTTGAGCGGGTATCGATGTTTCTAACTCCAGGCGATTCCGGCGCTGTCGTTACTCTCAATGTGGCGGAGAAGAAGTACACCCAGGCGCGGTTCGGATGGCGCTGGGATGATGAATATCGCAGCGAGGAATTCGCCGAAGTTCTCGACGATAACCTCTTTGGAACCGGGCAGGAGATACTCCTGCATGCCCGTTATGCACCGCGCCGACAGCGGTACGAATTGTCGCTCAAAGCCGACCGCTTCTTCTCCACCTATCTGACCTACCGCGCCCGAGGATATTATGGTCTGCTGGAGCGCAAACTTTATGATGAACGGGGAAAATCGAGCCGCCGCGTCCTCGAAAAAAGATACGGATTCGAATTTCTGCTGGGACAGCAAATCGCCCGCCTGGGGACGGTCACCGGCGAAATAAAGTGGGAACAGGTTAAAAACAGATTCCGCCCCGGTGGGTCAGAAGAAGAAATCCGTCTGCGCGCGATTACCATCCGCTCTCTGGTGGAGACCTTCAACCGACGCTCCTTCCCGACCGCCGGGAAAAAACATCAGTTTTTCATTGAGTACGCCGCCGATATCCTCGGCGGCGAAACCGAATACACTAAAGTATTCAGTTCCCTCGAATCATACTTCCCGCTTTCGCGCCATCTCAACTTTCACCCCCGGTTCGCTGTCGGCTGGATGCAAACCGACTATAAAATACCCTTGTCGGAGAAATTCTACCTCGGCGGCGCTTACTCATTCATCGGGTTCAAGACCGATGAACTGGCCGGCGATAAAATGATTCTGGCTAATCTGGAGCTTCGCTATCGCCTCCCTTATCGGTTTTATATTACCGCCAAGTACGACCTGGGAGAAATCTATCGCTCCATTGACGATATCAAGCTGGACAATCTCCGCTACGGCTATGGCGCTTCGCTCGCTTTTGATTCCCCCATCGGACCGGTCGATTTCACCTACGGAAAAGCCAAAGACCGCACCGACCGCTACTATCTCAATATCGGTTTCAACTTCTAAGTCGCCGACTCGGTGGACTTACTTGATTTCCAGCGAGACCTCCGTCACCGGTCCGAAACTTTCGAGGGGCTTATCAAAAAGAGCCTTGTTGCCGGTGACAATTAGAGCGATTTTGGCGGTATCCAGATAGAGCGATGCCACCCGGTTGCAATCCTCAAGGGTAACCCCCTGATATGCTTCCAGGTCCTTTTTCAACTGGTCCGGAGGAAATCCGCTGAACTCCAGAAAGGCACGCGCGTTTACCATCTGCTCCGAGGTGGCATAGTTGAATATATAACTGTTTATGATAGATTCTTTCGCCATATTCATTTCGTCAAGGGTAATTCCGGAATCTTTTACCTTGCCGATAATGTCGAGCATCATCCTTATCGCCTGCGACATCGATTCCGCCTTGGTCTGGCAAAAGGCAAAGAAACTTCCCACCAGCGGTCTATTCAGAAGATAACTTCCGACCGAATATGCCAGCCCCGCGGTCGTTCGCACCTGCCCCGTCAGGCGGGAGGTAAAACCGCCGCCGCCGAGCGCAAAATTGAGCACCTCCAGCGCGAAACGGTCCGGATTCTTATTGTCGATGCCGAGATGACCGAGACGAATATGCGCCTGATTGATATCTTTCGAAGCGAAGTACACCCCCGGCTTATAGTTCATCGCCGCCCGCGGCAACGCCGATATCGTCATATTCCCCCGCTGCCATTGCCCGAAATACTTATGCAAAAGCGTCTTCAATTCTTCCGGCGACAAATCGCCCGAAATCGCCATTATGCAGTTGTCCGGATTGTAGTACTTTCGGTGCTGCTCTATGATACTCTCACGGCTAATTTCCCCGACCGTTTCCAGAGTCGGAAATCGGCCGTAAGGATGCCCCTCATAGACGGTCTGGTAGAAGATGCGACGGGTGATACCGCCCGGCTCATCGTTCTGACGACGAATGGCGTCCTGCCGATTCGACTTTTCCAGGGCAATCTTGGCTGTATCCATCAGCGGCCTTTGCAGTAAATCAGCAAGTACTTCAAAACCCAACTCGGCATCTTTCTTCAAGGCGCGCATATCGAGCATCAGGTAATCGTTGAGAGCGACACTGGATATTGACGCTCCGACAAAATCGAGCGCGGCATCAACCTCCTCCGGATTACGTTTTCCCGCCCCTCCGGTGCGAAGCACTGTCGCCGTTATCTCCGCCAGCCCGGCAAGGTCGGGCGGGTCATAGGCGCTTCCCCCTTTGAACAGCGCTTCGACAGTGATGACCGGCAGTTGATGGTCCTCGAGAAAATAGACAATTATGCCGTTGTCGGTTACAAATCGCGCCGGCTCCGGCGGCTCAAATTTGAGCGGGGGGAAACGCATATCGCGCGGGTTTTCCGCCGTGGCGCTTACGGCCAGCAGGACTGCTGAAACCAGATACAGAAATATAAGCCGTTTCATTTTCCCTCCCCGGATATCTTCGGAATCAAAGTCGCCACCGTACGATTCTCCTTGATAAGATATTTCTTTGCTGTTGCCATTATATCATCGGCCGTCACCTGCTTGAGTTTGTCTCGAAAACTAAGCAGATATTGCCAATCCTGCGCCTGCAAGTGAGTGGATGCCAGCCTTCCCGCCAGCCCGATATTGGACTGCAAGCCCCAGATAAAATCGGCGTCAATCCGGTTCTTTATCTTGGTCAGTTCTTTTTCGTCCACCGGAGTCGCGGCGAGTTTTTCCAACTCCTCGTAAACCCCTTTCTCCACTTCGGCGGTGCTGACCCCTTCTTTGGGGTAGGCGAATATCAGGAAAAGACCGGGGTCTTCGCTTCCCAGTTCTCCGCCGGGAAATTCCCCTACCGAGATATCAAGACAGGTCTGCTTGTCAAGCACCAGCGCCTTATATAGACGCGAAGTCCGCCCGTCTCCCAGCAACCGCTGAATAATCTGAAAAACCGGCTCCTCCGGCGAATCGAATGCCGTCTTATGGAAGGCGATATATAGCGCCGGCGAGGATTCATAGTTCACATCGATGCGCCTCTCACCGGTCTGAGGCGGCTCTTCGGTATAAATCGGTTCCGGCAGAGTCCCCCGCGGGATATCTCCAAAATACTTCTCCGCCAGTCTCTTTACCTCGGCCAGCTTGACATTGCCGACAATTGCCACCGTCATTTCTTGCGGGATATAGTACTTGCGGAAGAAATTCTCAAGATCCTGGCGGGTCAGATTGTTCACTTCCGACTGCCACTCCCAGAATATCTTGTAAGGATGCGCCATATATGCCGTTCCGATTACCTGCTCATACAGCTTCGTATCGGGATTGTTTTCCACCGAAAGTCGTCTCTCTTCGCTGACCACGGAGCGTTCCGTGAAGAACTCCCGGAAAGCCGGATTTTTTAGACGGTCTGATTCCATCGCAAACCAGAGCTCGAGGCGATTTGACGGCAGCGAAACATAATAATTGGTATGGTCATAGCCGGTGCTGGCGTTGAATTCCGCGGCGCCGTGACGAGTGTAAATCCCGTCAAATTCATTTTGTACTACATATTGCGAACTGGCTTCAGCCAGAGAATCAAGAATCATCTGCAGCGACTCTATATATTTTTCCTGCTCCGCGACTTTATCCGGATAGTTTATCTTCAGATACGGCAGCTGACGACGCGCTTCGTCTATTTTTGCCCAGACCGAATCTTCCTTTGCCATTAACACTTTTTCCGATTCATAATCGGTCGTGCCTATATTCTGAGAACCCTTGAACATCATATGCTCCAAAAGATGTGCCGTGCCGATATTGCCGTTTATCTCATGAGCCGAGCCGACTGAAACACAGATATATCCGGAAAAAACCGGAGCCGTAGGCCGTTCCACAACCAGAAAGGTCAATCCGTTGTCCAGACTGAATTGCTGCACCGGAATCTGCATTTCCGTCTGCGCCGCCGCTCCCGTTGCCATCAGCGCCCATGCCATCAACCAGTTGATAATCATCCGCTTCTTCATATCTCTCCTTTTTCAATTTTACTCAATAAATCAGCCACCCGCCGACCAATTTCATCCCGAATTCGGGCAAACTCCCGTCGCCGGTCTTCTTCCGAGGTATATAGTATGTCCGGATTCTCGATATCCCAGTGAAGGTCGGTCAGATGCGACGGCGCCCGCGGTTTCCGCTCCCGGGCGGAACCGCACAATGTGACCAGATAATCGGCCCACTCCATCAGGCTCGCTGAAAGCATGGTGGAGCAGTGCCCCGAAATATCTATCGCCACCTCTTTCATCGTTTCGATGGTCATCGGATGAATTCCCGTCGGGAATATCCCTGCCGAACGGACTTCAAACCTGCCGTTGGCATAATGCCGGGCAAAACCCTCCGCCATCTGGCTGCGACAGGAATTGCCGGTACAAACAAAGAGGATTTTCTTCATAAGTCGCTTCCCAGTAATACGTCACCCAAAGTAAAATGATGCATTATTCTGAATCATGCCGACAAAGTACTAAAGTCGCATCTTTATGTCATCATATATTGTCGCCCAATCATAACAAACGGTTGGCGGCGTTATCTGCCGGCGATAACGAAACAGGGGGTAAAATGAAATCGTTTTTCGCCGAAAAATAGATGAAAAAGCGCCACAAAAATATATTACTCTAATCTTTCTGTTTAAATTATATTCAGACAGTCATGGAAACAAAACCTCCGGGAAACATAAATAAGATTCTTCCGCTGGTTGCGGCCGCAGTCCTGCTTATTATTTATCTTCCCGTCATTATTGACCTGGTCAAAGACTGGGGAACCGACGGCAACTATTCCCATGGGTTTCTGATTCCGGTCATCTCCGGATATCTGCTCTGGAGAAAGCGTCAGGAACTGGCGGCGCTGGAGGTAACCTCCAACAGGCTCGGAATCTTTTTCATTCTTGTCGGCGTGTTTCTTTTTGTCGCGGGGAATGGCGCCTCCGAATATTTCACCGTCCGTTTCTCTCTGGTTGTGACCATTTTCGGAATGGCGCTCTATTTCTTCGGCAATAATATCATCCGCCGAACCTGGTTTGAGATTCTCTTTCTGGTTTTTATGATTCCGATTCCATATGTTCTTTATTATTCCGCAACCTTCCCAATGCAGCTTCTGGCAAGCAAGGTCACCGGCACCATTCTGAATCTAATCGGGATGCCGGCCATTCGTCAGGGGAATATGATTCATCTGCCCAATCAATCGCTGGAGGTTGCCGAAGCCTGCTCCGGGATGCGCTCCATGATGTCGCTCCTGGCTCTGGGAGCGATATATGCCTATATGACGCAGAAATCTCTTCTCGCCAAAATCATTCTCTTTGCTTCTACTATTCCGATCGCGGTCTGCGGCAATGTCTTCCGCGTCTTTGTCACCGGCATAATCGTTTATGTTTCCGATGCCAATGTCACCGCCGAGCCGCTTCACTCCATCATGGGGGCATCTGTTTTTATCGTCGCTTTTTTGCTCCTATTTCTTTTTGGGGTAATTCTCAAGCGAATATTTGAAGGGAAAACTGCCGCCGGCAATCCGCCTCCGCTCAACGCGGCCGGATAGAAACGGCTGCCGGACGCAGCCTGTAAGTGGCAAGGAATGGGCGTTACATGATTTCCGATATAATTAAGCTGATTCGCCCGTCGCACTGGGTCAAAAACGGTGTCGTACTCGCCGGTCTCATCTTCGCCGGCAAGGCGGAAACACCGCCGCTCTTGCAGAATGCCCTGCTGGCCTTTGTCGCTTTCTGTCTGCTCTCCTCCGCCGTCTATGTTTTTAATGACCTGGTTGACCGGAAACGAGACCAGATGCATCCCCTCAAGAAGAACCGTCCCATTGCCTCCGGCAAAGTCTCGTCGGCAACAGCCGTCATCGTTGCCGTTATTCTTGCCGGTGGTGGAGTCGCGCTCGCCCTTGTTATCAGTCAAGCATTCTTGACGGTCGCGCTGGCTTTCCTGACGCTCAATATTTTCTATACCGTTATCTTGAAGAATATAGTCATAATTGACGTCATGACCATCGCCGCCGGCTTTGTCCTGCGCGCCTATGGCGGGGTAGTTGCCATTCAGGTTGTCTTCTCCGAA
The DNA here is from genome assembly GCA_040753495.1 of Candidatus Zixiibacteriota bacterium. NCBI lineage: Bacteria > Pseudomonadati > Candidatus Zixiibacteriota > Candidatus Zixiibacteriota bacterium. The sequence continues at coordinate 39,777 of JBFMEF010000037.1, read as the reverse complement.
TGGCTCCTGATTACGACTTTTGTTTTGGCTCTTTTCCTCGGACTCGGCAAACGCCGCCATGAGTTGACCTTTCTGCAGGACAGCGCTGCTTCGCACCGCCAAATTCTTGAGAAATATTCCCCCTACCTCCTCGACCAGCTTATCGGTGTCGTTACCGCTTCCACCGTTGTCACTTATCTTTTCTATACTATGTCCCATGAAGTCCAGGACAAGCTGCATACCCCATACCTCTTTGTCACTATTCCCTTTGTAATTTATGGTATTTTCCGCTACCTCTACCTGGTGCATAAAGAAGCACAGGGCGGCTCTCCCACAACCATGCTTCTGACCGACCTGCCGCTATTAATTGACGTTCTTCTTTGGCTTGCCTCCGTTGTAATCATCCTGTATATTTTATAAGGTCAGTATGAAACGTCGCGAATTCTTGAAGAAGTCCGGGCAGGCGCTCACCTTTGCGGCGGCAACCGGTGCCGTCGGCGCCTTTTTCCACAACCGCGACCCTTTCAATTATCAACCTCATCTTTCCGAAACCGCCGAGTTCGGCATCTCCGCCGACTCAACTTATCCCGGATTAACTCTGGCGAAAGACAGCAATCATATTGCCGCTTTGAATAAAGCGCTTGATGCCATCGGGGGCATCAAGCGGTTTATCAAACCGGGGGAGAGGGTAACCATAAAACCGAATATCGGTTGGGACCGAACTCCGGAACAGGCGGCCGACACCAATCCACTTCTGGTCGGCGAAATGGTCCGCCTCTGCAAAGAGGCGGGAGCCTCCCGGGTTATCGTTACCGATATCACCTGCCATGACCCGCGGCGCTGTTTCCTCCGTTCCGGCATCAGGGAGAGCGCCGAGAAAGCGGGCGCCGAGGTTTTCTTGCCTGACGACAATGATATGCTCAATATTGACCTGCGGGGGAAGCTCTTGACCAATTGGCCCGTGCTCAAATATTTCATCGAAACCGACCGCCTGATAAATATGCCGATAGTGAAACATCACTCCCTCTCAGCCTGCACTATCGGGATGAAAAACCTCTATGGCGTTCTGGGCGGACGACGACATCAATTGCACCAGAGTATCGACCAGTCGATAGTCGATTTAACCGCCTTTTTCAAGCCGACCTTGACTGTGGTCGATGCCACTCGCGTCCTCTTGCGCAACGGTCCCACCGGCGGGTCGCTCGATGACGTTCTTATTGCCGATTCTGTAATTTGCTCCATTGACCCGGTCGCCGCCGATTCCCGCGGCGCTGAATTTATGTCGCTTACCGGAGAGAAAGTGGGGCATATTATTCTTGCCGAGACAAGCGGACTTGGCAAAATCGACTACCGTTCTATTGGTTATAAAGAAATTCTCTGATGACCATTGCGACCGTCAGAAATCTCCGCCGGGCATCGCAGGTAATCTTCTTTGTCATCTTCTTCTGGTTGATTCTCAAGACCAATTTCTCTGTCAATTTCAATCCTGCCGACCCCAATGAAATCCGGCTGCCGTACCCGGTCTCTATTGCTCTTGAGTTCGACCCTCTGACGGCGCTGGGAACTCTGCTGGCAAATGGCACTATTTATAAAGGCCTCCTCTGGTCGCTGGTCATCCTGATTCCCACCATTTTCATCGGTCGCTTCTTCTGCGGCTGGGTCTGCCCGCTGGGAACTCTTAACCACTGGATTTCGGAAATCCCCTCTGAAAGGATGAAAAGGAAAGGAAAGCAGAAAATTGATTCCAACCGCTACAAGAAATACCAGCGAATAAAATATTACATACTTTTCATTTTCCTTGCCGCCGCTTTGATGGGGACTCTGCAGGTCGGGTTGCTTGACCCGCTGCCGCTACTGGCGCGCTCTATCGGCACCGTGGTACTTCCGGTTATACATACCTCCGCCGATGGCATCACCGGCTGGGTCAAATCAATCGGTATTCCGCCGCTTTCAGCGGCCGCTCAATTCCTCTACGACCTCATTGCCCCCCTGCTTCTTACTTTCCGTAAAATGCACTTCCACACCATACTGACCATCGGCAGCCTCTTTATCGCTATCATCGTTCTCAATCGGATTTTCAGTCGCTTCTGGTGCCGCGGGATATGCCCCCTTGGAGCCATGCTGGGAGTTTTCTCGCGCTTCGCCATATTCGGTCTGGAGAAGAAAGAGTCAGCCTGCAATCATTGCAACGAGTGTCTGCTTCATTGTCAGGGAGCGGACAATCCTGATATCGGCTCAGTCTGGCGGCAGTCGGAGTGCCATCTTTGCCTTAACTGCCAGGGAGTCTGCCCTACCCAGGCGTTGTCATTCAGATTTTTCCCCTCGCAGGAGGTCTCCAAGTCCAATCCCGCCGGCACCGCCAAAATAGATATCTCCCGCCGGAAAGTGGTCGCTTCTCTCGCGGGCGGAGCCGCCCTCTATCCTCTCTTTCGCTCCGGTGATACTTTTGCCGCCAATGCCAGCCCCTATCTGATTCGTCCTCCCGGCTCAGTTTCTGAAAATGACTTTCTTGCCCGCTGTATCCGCTGCGGTCAATGTATGCGGGTCTGCCCCAATAATGCTCTTCATCCCACTTTCATGGAGTCGGGATTGGAAGGAATCTGGTCGCCTCTGCTTATTGCCCGCATCGGTTACTGCGAGCCCTCCTGCACCCTCTGCGGACAGGTCTGCCCTACCGGCGCCATTCTGGAATTGACTCTCAAGGATAAAGTAGGGGATAAGGAAACTCCTCCCAACCGGATCGGCACCGCCTTTATCGACCGGGGAAGATGCCTCCCCTGGGCGATGGCGCGCCCTTGCATCGTTTGCGAGGAATGGTGCCCAACCTCACCGAAGTCCATTTACCTTCGCGAGGAAACGGTGTATAATAGTCGCGGCGAAACCGTGACCGTAAAGCAACCGTATGTTGACCCGGAGCATTGCACCGGCTGCGGCGCCTGCGAGTATGCCTGCCCGGTCGAAGACAAAGCGGCAATTTATATTACTTCGGTCGGCGAATCCCGTTCGTCGGAAAACCAGATGTTGCTCAAAAAGAAAAACGATATTCCGCAGTACAATTTGCGAGGAAAGATATGAAAAAAGGATTAATGCTGATACTCTTCTTAATGACTCTAATTCCGGTGGCGTTCAATTGCTCCGGTGACAAATCTGATGACCCGGCAATCCGGGCCGCCAATTTCCTTCCCGATTCCATTCCCGCAACCGGATTGGTCACTACCGGCCAGCCCCGGATATATAAAGGAAATGCTCTCTGGGAGTATATCCCCGGCGGAGCCGAGCTATATCAGAGTTATAATTTCATTGAACTGGCATCAATGGAATATACCCGGGATACCTTTCATCTGGTCGCCGATATCTACCGCTTCAGCACCCCCACCGATGCCTATGGTATCTACTCTGTCCGCAGGCCGGAGAATCCGACCCTTGTTACTCTGGGAATAGAAGGGTATTCAACTCCGATGAAATTGACTTTCGTCAAGGGCGTCTATCTGGTGGACCTGATGGGATATAATGAATCGGAAATGACGACCGATGCCCTGGCGCAGGTTGCCCGGGCAATAAACGATACTCTTCCCGGCGCCACCAGTCGCCCCAACCCCTTCCTGCTTTTTCCGGTGCCCAATCGAATCGGATTGACCGACAAATATTACGCCGCCGATTTCCTCGGTCACAAATTCCTGCCGAAAGTTTACGCTCTTGACTTCTATCTGGAGCCGGATACCGCCACACTATTCCTGACCACCGATGAATCGGGCGAGAAATTTCTTCGCTGGTCGGAATATGCCAAAGCAATCGGGAGTTTCGAACCGGCGCCCGATTCAATACCGTACGACAGCGGACTCTCTTTTGTCATATATGATGACTTCTATGGTCGCGCCGCCGTCGGTTTGAGGCAGGGAAAGCTTATCGGGATGGTCGGTTACAGCCCGGCGCATGCCGAATTTCTGGCCTCCTGGGTCGGCTCCTTTCAATAAACCGCTTGCTTATTAGCGGTTATTTCGGTATTTACCGTCAGAAATAACAACTCCCAAGGAGGATAAATGCTTATCAGGCTTGCCTGTCTATTACTGCTTGCCTTTACCGCCGTCGCCGGTGATTTTCTGACTGCCTGGCCCGACGGCAAATCGGAGAAACTTTATTACGAAGTCACCACCTATGTGCCGGCGGAAATGAAAGCCTCAACTACTGTCGAAATCACCAAGTCCGGGGGTGACAACCCGGTTTTCAGTGTCAACCAGATTTTCGATATCCCGATGCAGCAGATTACTATCAATTCCCAGGAGAAATACAACGGCAATAGCCTTCGTTTCGCCTCCTCGGAAAACCTGCTGAAATTCCCGGAGCAAGCCAAAGCGCAACTTGGGACCGACACGGTTCGTCTCAGCGCCATTGCCCGGGGCGATTCCGTGGAAATTAGCTCCAATGTTCCCCGCTACGCTCCTCCCGGGAAAATCCCGATGAGCGACAATCTTACCACCGGCGTCGGCTCCATCCTTGCCGCCCGCGATTTCGATTTCAAACTCGGCGCCGTCAAAAAATATAGAGAAGTTGACCTGCTGACTTTCAACGGGATGCCTTTCAATGCCGTCGAAGATATCGACTCTGTCGCCGCCGAGCAGGAGATAACCGTCGCCGCCGGAACCTTCGCCTGCTATAAACTGGTAAGCAGCGACCCCAGCGCCATCGCCTATACTTACTTCAGCAAAGATGAAAGACATCTGCCGGTTCTTTTGGAAATCTATCGCGCCGCCGACACCATGAAAGTGGTCAGAATGGAACTGCAGAAATTCGAATAGGTTGAGCTATCCTGTGGACTGTATAGTCAGTCCCATGACGGAATAGATGAATTACCGACGGCACCAATATCAGCGTTTTCGACCCCCGAACCGGAGCACCCTTTATCTGGTGGTAAATAAAGCCGCTTCCGATTATCTCCCCAAAGAGATTGACAGCCTCATCGCCGAACTTAAGAGGGAGAGCCGGGAGTTTCATCTGATTGACGCCGATTCCCCGGCCGGGGCATCGACATTAATCCGTCAGGCGGTGAACCGTCATCCTGAAGGCATTATCGCCTGCGGCGGCGACGGCACCGTTAACCTGGTGGCGCAACATCTGGCCCGGCGTTCCCCCATTCTCGGAATCTTTCCGCTGGGGAAATTCAACAATATATACAGGTCGCTTTACGGTGAGCCGGACACCGGCCGGGCGATTAAACATTTTCTCTCCGGCCGAGCCCGCCGTATCGACCATGCCCTGGTTGATGGCAATCTTGTCCTCGGCTCGCTTGCTATTGGCTTGATTCCGGAACTCAATGAAATAATCGGGAAAAGGCGGATACCCCGGTTTGGTATCTCCTGGTCCCGCTACGCTTCCCAGGCGGCCGCGCGGGTGCAGCAAACACCTATCTCCATCAAGATGGATGCTTTCCAGTTCGACATTGCTCCCCGACTCCTTAATATCAACCTCCTGCCTTACACTCTCGGCTTGCCCATGACCGGCGCCTCTCTTGATGATGACGGGAAAGCGGAAGTCATCTTTGATGTCGGCGACGGCAAAGCGATTCTCTCCGGTTATATCAGAATGATTTTTAAGAAAAAATATATCTACTCCGATGAAATCAGAATCTATCGCGGCCACAAAATTCTGCTGACACCGCTGCGGGGGAAAAATCTCTATCTGGACGGGGATATATTCCCGATTAAGTCAGAGTCGCTCTCCATTGAAGTTTTCGAGAAGAAAATCAGGCTCTTTGACCTGGAGGCGCGGCCGGCAAAAGAGTCGGCAGTTGACGAGTGAAATGCTGTGCGGCCTCTGTTTCCGATATCGCTTCTTCTAATCGCTTTCCTGACTCCCGGATATCTCAAATCTCAGGATAAGCCGCAACCACCGGCCGACCGCGACCGCCAGAGCGGCGGGTACTATGTCAATATCCCGGTGGACAGCAGCCGGACTCAAAATCCAACCGTGGCGCTTTTCAAATCGATGTTTGTCCCCGGCTGGGGGCAGCTGGGAAACAAGAAATATATCAAAGCCGGAATCTTTATGGCGCTGGAAGGCTCTCTGGTCGTTACCCTGATTCATTACTCTCAGAAAACCTCGGATGCCCGGGAGAAATTTGATGCCGCTGCCAACACAACGGTCAAAGAATACTATTTCAACAAATTCCTGGAAGCCAAAAACGAGCGCAATCGCTTTTCCTGGTATCTCGGCACCACCATCTTTCTTTCCATGTTCGATGCCTACGTTGATGCCCATCTGGCAAAATTTCCGCAATACGAGAAAAGAATTTCATTTGACCTGGCGCCCCATCCCGACGGCGGCATAGCCGCCAATCTGCAATTGAATTTTTAAGAATCGGATACTGAAGGCGCGAAAAGTGGAACGCCCATGCCGCGCTGGAATTTAATGGCGGCGTCACTTGTCGGAGAGAAGTATATTCTTGATATCTATATTGTACTTCTTTGGGTCAATAATCCGGATTATCTTCCGCTCGGCATTCTCCACCAGCATCAGGTTCACCGTCATATACTCTGAATGTGGTCCTTTGCGGTCTCCAACTATCTTGACAATCGGACGCGCCAGATTCTCGGGATTGTTCTGCACCACCACCGCCAGTTCATCGGTCGAAAGAAGTATCAAAGTTCCGGCCGGATAGATGCCGATAATGCTGACGAACATTTTGAGCAGGAAGGCGTCGAACTTGATATTCATCTGGTACATCATCTTGCGAAGAACTTCATCAGGCGGAATCGCCTTTTTCATATAGACTCGTCCCGAGGTAAGGGCGTCAAACGTGTCCACCAGAGCGATGATTTTGGAGAAGAGGTTGGTCGGCCGGCGGGCGGTCAGCGCCGGATAGCCGGTGAAATCTTCATTAATATGATGCTCAAATGCCACCAGCGCCGCCCGGGCAACATTTCTCTCAAACTTCAGGTTTCTCAGAATCGTCTTGGCGCCCAGAATCGGATGTCGCTGCATCTGCGCCCAGTCGTTTTCATCGAAGGCATCCGGTTTTCGAATCAGGTCGCCCGGCAATTTGATTTTGCCGATATCATGAAACAGCGCCGCAAAGCCGAGGTCGGAGAGCCGCTGACGGTCCATTCCCAGTCGTATCCCCATCGTCAAGGCGTAAACGCAAACATTAGTGGAGTGTGCGAATGTATATTCGTCAAAATCCCGAATCGATGTCAGCTCTATCAGGGATGATTCATCTTCGGCTATCTGGTCGATTAAGGAATGCACCACCCGGCGGGCTTTGCTCAGGTCAACTTCTTTGTCTTCAGCCGCCTGCGCCATGACATCCTCAACCACGGAAATAGCCCTGAAAAACGTGGCGCGGGCGGCGCGCCGCAAGAGCGACCGCTTCTCCGCCGTCAGAAGCGGCTGGGGTGTCTTCTGCTCCATTCCAAAAAGCGTAATTCCCTCGATACCCAGCTCCCGCAGCCTCTCCGCAATCCGGTTATGGTCGCGCTCGGTCATCTTTATCGTTGCCACCAGATGCACGAATTTGTCTATCTGACGGTTGTCCAGAGAATCATCAAAGGCGACTCCCCCAATCCCGAGACTTTGCCAGACATCGCTGACAATTCTGGCCCGCACCAGTCCGTCACTGTCGAATTTGACCAGCTTATCACAGACAAAAATCCTGTTGTCGCTTATTTTTATCGATACCCGTCCTCTCTCATCAGCCATCCGGCGAAAAGAGAGATAGAACTTTGCTGATTGCGTTTGAAAGGTGGCATTATTGGTGTCAACATATTGGGCGGTTTTCAGCAGAACAAAAAAGGCGTTGACCAGCGCCAGTTCTTCCGGACCGGCCAGTTCGAGACGTTCCTTCTCCGAAACTACGGGAGTGGTTGTCATAGTTTGCCTCCGTATTTGACCTGACGTCTATTCACCAGCGCTTCTTTCGCCAGGTACCGCACCCGCTTATTCCAGGAATGACTGTATCCCAAAAGGATTTTTTCCGCCTTCTCGGAGCTGTTGTATCCCAGCGCCTTGAACGCCAGCTGCATGTAATACTGCTTGGACTGGTTTGATGCCAGTCCCCAGCGGGGAATCAACGTGGCAAGATACGACACCGCATTTTCCCCTCCCAATTGTGAGAATATTATAAAGAGATTCTCCTGCACTTCCTCAGGAAGACTGCTGAAACGGTCATCATTTATCATGCTGGTGACCGCATCGAGCGCTTCCTCCCCGCGGGCGATAACCGCCTCCAGCGCCTCTTGGGCGACCACTGCGTCTTTATCCCAGACCATCTTCAAGAGCAGCCCTATCGCTTTTCGGTGGGAATGGCGCGCCAGCCCTCTTATCACTTCCTGGCGCACTCGTTTCTCTTCATGATTAATCGCTTTTTCCAGATAGGAAAACGCCCGGTCGCTTCCGATTCCCGCCATAATGGAGACGGTGTTTCGCACCACAAACCAGCGTCGGTCAAATATTCCGCGCGAAATCAGGTCGATATGCTCGGCGCCGGTCCGTGTCAAATAATTGCAGAGCGCTTCACGATGCGGGCGATGCTCCAGTTCTCCCAGCAGGTCGGTGACCGCCGCGAGAACCTCCCACCCGAACAGGTTCAGATAGTTTTCTACTTCCTCTAAAGCAATTTCGGGCGCGTGGTTTAAAGCGGCCGCCAGGCCGCCCAATGATTCTTTGCTTGCCGCCAGCGCCAGCGCCCGCTTGACCCGCTCCTGTCTGCGAAGGTCGGACGTATTTTCCGTCATCTCTTTGAAATAATTCAGAAGCTCACCGGCCGCCTTCAGATTCCCCAGTTGCAGAAACTCCGACTGCAATTTTTCCACTATGGTCACCGCTTCACTGAATTCCTGGAATTCTGTCTCCTGACAATTTATCTCTTTAATCAATTCAATGGTGGAGCCAAATTCGTCAAACTCTCCGTCGCGCTGAAGCATCTCATTGATTTTCTCCCGCTCCGATTCTCCCAGTGCAAAGGCGTCGTTCAGAATCAGGGCGGTGTCGGGAAGGGAGCTTTTCTTCGCCGCCGGCAAAGGAGAAAGCCCCATTTTCTTCTCCGCCAGCATATCGGTGAGGGCAAAACCGCCCGCTTTTTTCCGCCCGGTTGCGACCGCTGTCGGTCCGCCATCCGATAACCCCTCTGCAGAAAGCGGCACATCCCCGGAATCATCCGGAAGAAAAATCTTGCCGTAAATTACCTTGCCCGATTCATCATCGGCGGCGCCGCGAACATAAGTTTCCTCCCCTTCCATAGAAGTTTGTACCAGCATCCCGCCGTCATATTCCCGCAGAATGACATCTTCAACCGTGGCGTAATCAAACCCGGGGATATTCTCCTGCCAGAAGAGGGTTACCAGGTCGCCGGCGCCTTTTTCCCGGTTGATATAGGCTTTCATCACCCGGAAGAAGCGGTTGCTTTCGTCGTATCCAAAAGGGGGGAGAAGGAGATTTCGGTTATCCCGGAATTATGAAAAATGGCAGCGAGAGAATCTTCAGCGGAACTATCTTTATAAACCACCTGGTTGCCGTACCTGATTTCCCCTTGCTGAATGAAGAAATGTAGACCTTGATTGTCTTTTATCAGGTCCGAGAACCGCTCGCTGAACGATTCTTTGAGCTTGGTGGGAATCGGGTTGTTTTCCGGATAGACCGAGACGACCCTGACTATCTTGGTCAAATCCAACAGGATACGAGAAATCTCTTGAATCAGTTCTTCTGAATAATTTTCCTGCATAACAATAACCCGGTGGCACTGCTTGTACCATTAGATTATCGGCAGATTTGAGGCGAAATTTTATCGGACTTTCTTCAGAAAGAATGGCGTATTTTGTTGAAAGTTATCAGATTAGGTTTCAGAACCGAAGCGGCATCATCGGCGACAGGACATGGTCAATAATAGTACCAGATCGTCTCGTACTCCTCGATATCCTCTCCTGTCTCCTTTAGACGTTCCAGATAGGAAAATATGGAGGCGTCAATACCGACGTAATTTTTCCTTTCCGCCAGATTCCTATCCCAGGGATGAAATTCATAAACCCGGGAGCCGTCTGGCAGAATCGAAACCAGGTCGCGATGCTGCCTTGCGCGCAGATAATTTTTCCCCAGTCCCGGAACATTATAAACCGGCTCATCGGTCCGGCTCAAGCCTGGCAGAAGACGGGCTTCTTCGTTCACCTCCTGAAGCAGCCGCGCTATCGGCACGATATACTGACGAGTTTCACTCTTCCCTTTGGCGTTGAAAAGATAATAAGGTTCCACTCCAATATTGCGGAGCAGCCTTCTCAGAAGCGCCGTTTCAAACCGCCGGGAATTGTAAAATGTGAATACCTGCTGATTATAGACCGGTATTCCGGCATTGCGCAAGATATTTACCGCTGTCGCCAGTTCCGGCGTTATCTCATAGGGGTGTTCAATATGGGTCACCAGCGAAATCGTGCGCTTCAAAGGAAAGATATATTTCCTGAGCATAGCCACCAGTTGCGGGGTGATACGCATCGGCATGGTCACGGGAGTACGCGAGCCGATACGAATATGCTCAATCGAGTCAATTTCCGACACCTGCTTGAGAATTGCCTCGATTGTCCGGTCGTTTAACGCCAGCGGGTCGCCTCCGGTTATCAGAACTTCATTTATTGCCGGATGCGCCTTAATCCATCGTAGCGCCCGCTTTATTTTCTGTGATGGCGCCAGCGAACCGGGCGCCATGGCTGTCTCAATCTCCCAATTCCGCTGGCAGTAAACGCATATCTGCGGACAGGTATTGTACGGTTTCAATATCACAATGGAAGGATACCGCCGTGTCACTAAATCTACCGGCGACGTATCCTGCTCCAGCATAAAATCAAAGGCGCACTCTCTTTTTCCCCGGTTTGCCCCCATTATCTCGACATAATCCGATGGCGGAAAGACCTGCGCGCGAATGGCGTGGTCATATCCTTGATGATCCATCAGCGATAGGTAATAAGGAGTTACTCCAAAGGGAAGACGAGCCCTTAAAGCCGCTGCGATATTCGCCTCTTCTTCTTCACTCAGCGGAACCAGCTTTCGGAGAAGACTAATGTCCCTGACAACTTTTTTCACCTGCCAGCGCCAGTCATACCATTCCTTCAGCGTTCCCCCCAGAACCGCGCGAATCTTGTCTCTCCTGTTGTTGCGTATCTCAATTGTGGATTCCTCCAGCCCATGACGGTATCGCGCCATGAAAGCCCCTACCTTCATCCAGACCCGGTCAAGTTCGCGTGAACGGGCGATGGCGGCGCGGCGGCCGGTTAGCTTCTGACGGCGGACAAAATCTGATGGCGCCAGTCCCGGGCCGCGTCCCTGCATCCCCTGCACCATATGAATCAACTCGGCATAAAATCCGGGCCCCAGGTCGGGCCGTGGCTTGCCATTGCTGATGTCCATAAGCGCCCGCGTGACACTGAAACCGGCCATGCGGTCTGACTGAATCCTCAGTATGGAGCGCATCGCCCGGGCGCAGTCGCGAACCCGAACGATATTATTTATTGTTGGAAGATGTCTCTCGTCAAAAACATCGAACTGATATCGAGTAACCCGGCCAAAAAGCCGCTCGCGCACAACCTCCAGGCTGCTCGACGAGCCGGCAAGCGCCATCAATTCCTCTGCTTCTCGAAGCAATCTATCTCGACTGTAATCCATATTCCTCCATCTCTTGCCCCCGAAGCCGGAATCCAAAATTCGCTCCTCTAATTTTTATAATATATATTAATCCCGATTAGGCAAGCAGAATCGAATGCAACGATTCTATATCTCTACCCCCGCGATTTCTGGCTGACCATATGAAATTCGGGAACAATGAAAATCCCCTCAGTCTCCTGTTAATGTCGGAGATTGAGGGGACATTTTCCTCTTTGGCTGCTTAATTGAATAGCATCCGCACGAGGTAAGAATACTCCAGCGCATGCCGTTTCGCCCGTTGAATATTATCCGCCGAGGCGCCATGTCCCCCTTCGGTCTCTTCATAGAAATAGACCTGATTACCGAGCTCCTCCATTCGCGCCGCCATCTTCCGGGCATGTCCCGGATGAACCCGGTCGTCCAATGTCGATGTTACGAATAGCGCTTGCGGATACTTCACTCCCGGTTTAAGGTTTTGATACGGTGAATATCTCTCGATAAAGGCTCTCTGCTCCGGTATTGCCGGGTCGCCGTACTCTCCCACCCAGGACGCTCCCGCTCCCAGTTTCGTATACCTAATCATATCCAGTAGCGGGACCTGGCAGACGATCGCATTGAATAACTCCGGTCTTTGCGTGAAGACCGCTCCAACCAGCAATCCCCCGTTGCTCCCGCCCATTATCCCCAGATTTCTCGGCGATGTGATTTTTCGGGCTATCAAGTCTTCCGCCACGGCGATGAAGTCATCGAACGATTTCTGCCTGTTCTCCAATAATGCCGCCTTGTGCCATTTCGGGCCGAATTCACCGCCCCCTCTGATGTTTGCCAGCGCAAATACCCCGCCCTTTTCAAGCCAGAATTTGCCTTGCATTCTTGAATAGTAAGGCGTTTGGGAGCTCCGGAAGCCACCGTAGCCGTAAAGAAGAGTTGGATTCTGGGAATTGAGGCTTAAGTCTTTCTTCGAGACCAGAAAGTATGGTATTATCGTCCCATCTTTGCTCTTCGCTTCATACTGAGCCACCTGCATATTCGCCGCGTCAAACCAATCTGGCAGCGATTTTATCTCTTCCGGATTCGACTCCGGATCCTGCAATAGATACAGCTTTGTTGGCGAGAGGAAATCCTCATAAGTGACCAATACGATATTGGTGAAATTATTGGTCGACTGAACCCCTATCGACCCGGCCTCGGGAAGTCTCACCTCCCCCTTTCTCCACTGTCTTTCACCGGTCACGGGTAATTTGAAATAGAGGAGTTTCCCTTTCACATTATTCAATATTGAGACTAACAGGTAATCCTCGCTCGTCGAGACTCCCTTGATAGTGCTTATCTCATCCGGTGCATAAATTAGCTCAATCCTCGATTGCATGTCTTCTGCACTCAAGTCGCTTGTTTTCAAGGCGATCAGGGACCCTTCCTGAAATCCCAGCCAATCGGAAAACAGTCTAACTATCATATACCCCTTGAAGAATGTCTCGATTTCGGCGTCATCTGGTATCGGGATTTCAGTCTTCTCCATCTTCTCATCGACCAGCCATCGCTTCGATTCCCAGAAAGAAACATTGCGGCTGACATACATGACATTCCCTTCCGGTCGATGCACGACATAAGCCGAAGCGCTAACATCGGTCTCTTCCCCTTCCAGTAAAGTCACCGCCTCTGGCAGAGTCGTCCCTCTCTTCCAGAGTTTGACAATCCTGGGATACCCTGATTCGGTCAGAGATCCCGGACCGAAATCGGTGTCGATAATAAGCGTGTTGCTGTCAAGCCAGAGTGCGCCGCTCTTGGCAACCGGAAGATAGAAACCATCCTTCACGAAACTCCTGGTGCTGTAATCTAACTCGCGAATCTGAACCGCATCCCGCCCGCCGTCAGAAAGCATCACCAGACACCTGTCGTATGCCGGCGGCACGCTGTACGAGCCGGCGTACACCCAGCTTTTCCCTTCGTCTTGATTCAATTTGTCGATGTCGAGAAGCGTTTCCCACTCCGGTTCTGTCTTCTTATACTCCACCAGCGTCGTCCGCCTCAATATTCCTCGCACATGTTCTTCGTCCTGCCAGAAATTGTAGATATATCCTCCACGGTAGGAGCCGTATGGTATCCGGTCGTCGGCATTGAGAATCTTGAGCGCTTCTTTCTGGAAACTTAGGAAATTGGTGTCATTCTGGAACGCCTGCATGGTCGCCTCATCATGGCTCTTCACCCAATCCAGCGCCTTATCCCCTTGTACTTCTTCCAGCCAGAGGTAAGGGTCATCTGTTGTTGTTACATTCTCCTGCGCCCGTAGACATGATGGGCATACCAGAAGCATCAGAAAGATAATTGCTTGGAATTGACGGAGAAATTTCATTGTGTCCTCATTTTAAGGTTGTGATTTCAACCACTGTCAGCCGAGCAGGTAAAAATAACTCCTGGGTTTTGAAACTATGCTTACCTCTGTCCTAACCTATCTTCTTTCCTATTATATCCTCCAGCTCCGCTATCTTGTAACGCTCCTGCACCATTGTATCCCGGTCGCGAATCGTCACCGTCTCATCCTCCTTGGTCTGCCCGTCAACGGTAATGCAGAACGGACACCCGGCCTCATCCATCCGGGCGTACCGACGTCCCACCGACCCGGAATCGTCATAGAAAACCTTGAATTTTTTCTTGAGGTCATGAAAAATCTTCTCGGCAATCTCCGGCATCCCGTCCTTATTGACAAGTGGGAAGACCGCCGCTTTTATCGGCGCAATTCTGGGGGAGAAGCGAAGCACCGAGCTCTTTTCTCCTCTTGAGGAGTCCTCGTCATAGGCATCAATCAACACCGTCAGCAATGTTCTGTCGCAGCCGGCCGAGGTCTCTATGATAAAAGGGACAAATTTCTCGGTGAACCGCTGGTCAAAATAGGTCAAGTCTTTTCCGGTCGCCTGCTGATGACGCGAGAGGTCAAAGTCGGTCCGGTTATGAATCCCTTCCAGCTCTTTCCAGCCGAAAGGAAACTCATATTCGATATCGTACGCCTTTTTGGCATAATGCGCCAGTTCGCCGGGCCCATGCTCATGCCAGCGAATCTTTTCTTTCTTTATCCCCAGCTCCAGATACCAGTTCCAGCGCTGCTCCCGCCAGTACTCAAACCATTTCTCGTCTTCTGAGGGGTGGATAAAAAACTGCATCTCCATCTGCTCGAACTCGCGGGTCCGGAAAATGAAATTCCCCGGCGTAATTTCGTTGCGAAACGCCTTCCCAATCTGCGCGATTCCGAACGGAATCTTCTGCCGCGAGGAATTCTTGACATTCAGAAAATTGACATAAATTCCCTGGGCGGTTTCGGGACGGAGATAGACCACCGATGAATTATCTTCCACCGGTCCCATAAAGGTCTTGAACATCAGGTTGAACTGACGAGCGTCGGTGAGGGTCGCGTTCCCGCAGTTGGGACAATTCTTCTTCCCCGCGACATCATCGGCGCGGAAGCGGGCTTTGCAACTCTTGCAATCGACCAGCGGGTCATGAAACTCCGCCACATGTCCCGAGGTCACCCAGACCTGCGGATGCATCAGTATCGCGGCATCGAGCCCTTCGATATCATCCCGGCGGGCGGTCATCGCCTCCCACCAGAAGGTCTTGATATTCCGTTTCAGTTCCGCTCCGAGCGGGCCGTAATCCCAGCAGGAATTCAGTCCGCCGTAGATTTCGGATGAGGGAAAGACAAAACCGCGCCGTTTGCACAGCGAGACCAGCCGCTCCATCTTGTCGTCATTTGGATTTTTCTTTGCCATTCAGTATCCTATACAATAATCAATTACATTCTTCGCCGGTCGAAACCGTAGTTTCGAAATAGTCTGAACGAATTGGCGTCGTAACCTCCCGCCACTGGCGGGATTTCGAACCGGTTCTGGATTCCCGTCTTCACGGGAATGACAGTGAAGGATATTTCATATCCTCTCTCGCGCCGTCAGTCCGCCTCTGGCGGACTCTGACGGAATCGATGTCGAAACCTAAGAAGGATTTCGACCTACTCTCTTCAACTTCTCCAAAAACTTTCTCGCGCCGTCAGGAGTCTCTCCTGACGGAATTCATATTTTCGCTTTACGCAACTTCTCCAAAAACTTCAGCGACTTCAACTCCTTCGCTTCGGTCTGATACTTAAAAAACGACGTCAACAACTCCAGAATCTCATCACCATCGCCAAGGCGCACTCTTACCGCCGCCGCTTCCGCCAGCGACGCCGTCTGCAGACTATAAATCATCTCCTGATGCTCAAATTGAAGCCTAATATAATACTCTCCCATCATTTGGCAAGACGGGCAGACTATCCCGCCCCGTTCCGGCGAAAAGAGAAAGAACTCCCTTTCCGAGGCGCCGTTTTTCAGCAAGGCCGTTTCTTTTCCTCTGCCGCAAGCCACGCAGCCGGCGAAATTGGGACGATACCCCAGATAGGAGAGAGTCTTCAGAAAATAAGCGATAAAAAGCCCATATAGCCCCCCCTTTGGCGTTCTGTCGGTAAGCCGTAAGAATTGAACTGTCAGATGGTACAGCTCCGGATGCGGCTCATCCTCGGCGAGCAAATCGTTTAATATCTCCAGCGCCGCCGAGGCGAATGCCAGACGACCCAGAGTCCCCTCTTTTTCAAATGAAAACTGCTCCAGCGGCTCGACATCGGAGAGATACCCGGTCCCCGATTTTTCCGACTTGAAATACCCGATATCCAGAAGGCTGAAACTCTGCAGCCGCCCCCGTTTGCTTCTAAAAGAGCGCCCCCCCCGGTCAATTATCGACTGCCTCCCGGCGTTGTCGGTGAAAAAGGTGACAATCCGCGAGTTCTCTTTCCAGTTGACTATTTTGAGGATGATCCCTTCGGAACGAACCTGGGGCATCGGCTCTATTCAGTTATGCGATAGATTACTTCGCCGGGAAGCGACATGTTATACTTGCTGCGGGCGATATATTCCAGATACCCGATATCGTCGTGAAGTCTTCTCTTGGTGATCTCGGCATTCATCAGTTTAACCAGCAACCGATGATTAGTCGCTATTAGTTCGTTTTGCGCCTTTTTCAGTTTGTAAATCTGGATAAAGCCGCTGTTGCTGTTGAAGACGGCATAGACGATAAAGATGACGGATAATATCAGAAGCAGGCGAAACATAAGCCGCCGCATACGTTTTTCATTGTTCGACAGTCGGCTCAGGGGCGCCATATCGATACCGCCGAATTCAGTTCTCCTGCTTTTCCGCCTCATAGAGAAGAATTTATCCAAATGCCTCTTTTATGCAACAAGATTTTTTGCTAAATTCCCTCTCAACAAATGGACCGTCTCTTTAAGCCGGTTCACCTTTTGACCCAAGACGACGTCGCCGACCGACCGGCGAAAATGACTCGAAATCTGAGAGGATGGTATGAACCCTCATTTAAAATCTCTCGACCGCGAAACCCTTGAAGCGATGCTGGTCGATTTTGCCAAAAACTGGCTTGCTCACGACGGCCTCTGGTTTCAGGCGGTCGAAAGAGAATGCAGCATGGCAACCGCTATCAAGCTCGATACCGAAGCCTGGGCGGAATTCACCCGAATCGAAGCCAAGCGGATAATGGAGCGGCACAAAATCCCTCCAGGCGGCGGACTGGAGGCCCTCAAGAAAGCGCTCGGGTTCCGCCTGTACGCCTTTCTCAACGAGCAGTCTATCACCGAAGAAACTCAAAACTATTTCGTCTTCAAAATGGTCGATTGCCGTGTCCAATCGGCACGGAAGCGGAAGAACCTTCCCCTCTTCCCCTGTAAATCGGTCGGCATCGTGGAATATACCGAATTTGCCCGCGCCATCGACCCGCGCATCAAGACGGAATGTCTGGGCTGCCCTCCTGATGAGACCGACCGCGACTTCTATTGCGGCTGGCGCTTTTCGATTTGAAATTTCGAGGAAGCATTGACGAAAGTAGCTTCACCGCCGCGGCATACAAATAGCGCTGTTGAATTACTGATATATCATAATCAAGGAACCGACTTATCAAATCCGGTGACCTCATGCCCCCTCTGCCTTGTACCCTGCTTTCTTTACGGCCGCGGTCAGGGCGTCCAATGTCACATCCTCTCCCGCTTCCACCACCGCCGTGTTTGACGAAAGATGTACCTCGGCGCTCACCACCCCGGTCACTTTCTTCAGCACCCGGGTTACGGACATGGCGCAACCGTTGCAGTGCATGCCGGCGATTTTCAGAACCATTCGTTTATTTTCAGACATTTCTTCTCCAATCGTTCTCAAGCATTTACGGTCGCTGCCGCCCCATCCGCGGAGAAATTCTCAATCCCGCCTACTCCGCCAGGGTCGAGTCAGCCAGAAGTTGCTCCATATATTCTCTCCCGTCGGGCCACTTGACCTCCACCACAAACAGCCCCCGAATATCCCCTTCCTTGTAACCGACCGCCCGGTCATCAGGATAGAGTTTTTTCAGTTTTTCCGGGACGCCCGATGCCAGAGAGGCGGCATCACCATGACAGTTGAGGCAGAGTTTGCCGGTAACAATAGGGGCATAATACTGATACAAACTGTCCGGTCTGACCCAGTGACCAAAAGCCGCCGGAGTCGCTTTCCCTTCTATGATTCGGTTGAGAATTTCGGCCTCAACCGAGTCAGGGAGATTCTGGGGATTCCGATTGCGGTCGCTGACCCGTTTGATACTCCATCCGGAGTGGGCATGGGCGGCGGCGATTTTAGGGGCTTCCATCTTGCAGATATCAAGCGCCCCGACCGGCCCGCCCGCCTTCATTCCCGCCATCAGCTCCCCTTTAAGAGCCGATTGGAAGCGCTGAATGAAACGGGATGATGCTTCCGCTATCTCTGTTTGCTTCGTTTTCGCCGTAATTGCAGGGGATGAAGAATCCCTCAGTGAGGGCTGGGAGATATCGTCCGCCGCAAGCGAAGAAGAAACTCCGAAAATCACAATTGCCGCGAATAAGCTATTTTTCATATTACCTCCAGCAAAGTTTGTCCAAACCCAACTCGTTCCCGCTTTCATTGGAGAACTTAGGGTGACATTGCCATTCTTGAACTGGCCGGGTCGCCCGCCACCGACAAGCCAGCCTGGTTTCCTCCCTACCGGAACTTCCGTCGGGAATGATTCCCGACGGCGCGTTGACAGTATTCATCTTTACTCTAAATTTTATCCAGACTAAAAACATCGTCCAGTGACGGTATTACGCAGTCCCACCCTTTTTCTTCCATCAAATGCTTCGCCATCCCTTCCGACTGGGTAATCTCGCCGTGTGTCACAAACACTTTCCGCGGTTTCTTGCTGTATGATTCCAGCCAGTGCAAAATTTCATAATAGTCAGCATGCCCCGAAAGGCTTTGAATCGTAACTAACTTTGAACGCACCGGCACCAGCGTCTTATGGATATAAATCTCTTTCTCTCCATCCAGAAGTTTTCTCCCCAGCGTCCCCTCGGCCATAAAACCGACCAGCGCCACAATAACCTTAGGGTCGATGAGGCGGTTGAGCAGATGATGCAGGATTCTTCCTCCGGCAAGCATCCCGCTTGCCGAAATTATGACCGCAGGTCCGCGCAGCCGGTTTAATGTTTGGGATGATTTCTTGTCTTTATGAAAAAAGACATTGGGGCCTTTGAGCATATTGTTTTCCCCTTCCAGATTCCGGGAAGGGATAACATGGTACGATTTATATTTGGCGTAAATATCGGTCGCTTCGATTGCCATAGGGGAATCGACATGAATTTCAATTGGCGGGACAAGGTTATTGCGGGCAAGGTCATTGATAAGATAAATCAACTGCTGTGTTCGGCCGACAGCGAAGGCCGGAATCAGAAGCACCGTTTTCCGCTCCACGGTCTCCTTGATGAGATTCATAATCTCAAATGTGGGGTCTTCCGGGGGATGCATTTTCCCGCCGTAGGTCGATTCGCAGATGAGATAATCGGTTTCCGGAGGCCGGGACGGGTTGGTGGTCAGAGGATTGCCGTATCGCCCGACATCGCCAGAGAAAAAGATTGTGCGCTCTTTGGCGCCGTCATTGAGGACCATTTCGACACCGGCAGCTCCGAGGAGATGCCCGGCGTCATGGAAACGGAAACGAATCCCCGGCGGCAGGTCGAACCAGTCATCATAGCCAACGGCCTGGAAAAGACGGATAGCAGCCTCGGCATCGACATCGGTGAAAAGCGGCAGGGCTACCGGATGACTGGAGATTCTTTTCTTGTTGCGATACTCGGCATCTTCCATCTGCAGATGGGCCGTGTCAAGGAGAGCGATACTGCTCAGTTCCACCGTCGGCGGCGTACAATAAACCGGTCCCTCAAATCCGGCTTTGACCATTCGGGGCAGATATCCGACATGGTCGATATGACAATGGGTCAGGATGACAGCAGCAACTTCGGCAGGGGCAAACGGCAACGGCTCCCAGTTGCGAAGACGGAGCGCCTTGGCGCCCTGAAACATGCCGCAATCGACCAAGACTTTTTGCTCATTTACCGTCACCAGATATTTGGAGCCGGTAACAGTTCCGGCAGCGCCATGGAAAGCGACTGTTATCAATCCTCACCTCTCCGATTTTTTTGTGAAGGTAATGAAGATGACAGGTTAATGCAATTGAATATACCGCCGGTTATGATCTGGTATCGCGGTCATTTTCTTTTTTTCGGCGTCGTTTCAAATCGTATTCAAAACTCTTCTTGATATATCCCAGAAGGTCGAGCATTTCAAAGATAACCCAGCCGGCTATTATTAAGAAAAGCAGCGCAAATAAGGCCAAAAAGAGCCAGCCGAGAAAAGAGAGCAACAGAAACGGCATAACAGCGGAATATTATGCTATTTACAGGCCGATGCCAAATCCATTTTTCAAAGAGCGCAGAGTGCCTTCTGGCATTGCCCTGGAAAGACCGTTACTCCTTGACATATCGCGATAACCGTTTATTTTGCGGCAAGGTTCTTCCACGCTCACTTTATTTGGAGGAAACATGAATCCAGAACTGAAAGGACTCGAAAAATTCATTGCGCCGGCAATTACCTTCGGCGTCGCCGTACTTATCGGACTGATAATCCAGACCTTTGTCAATACTCGCCTTCGCAAGATGGTGGAGAAAACCCACTGGAAAGGGGACAATGTCATTGTCGAGGGACTCCGCGGGAAAATTATCATCTGGGCGATTATTATTGGACTATACGCCGCGCTGCCTATGCTTCATCTCTCGCCGGAATACCACGCCATCGCTCAAAAAGCTCTCCTGGTTCTGGTGATTCTGTCAGTCACTTTTGCGGCATCCTCGATTGTCAGCGGTTTCATCGGGATATACTCCTCCGAGGTCAAAGGAGAAATTTTCGCAACGTCCATATTCTCCATTCTCGCGAAGATAGTGGTGATGTCTATCGGCGTGATGATTATCCTGCAAACTCTGAATATTTCAATAACGCCGCTCCTGACTGCCCTTGGCGTCGGCGGTCTGGCGGTAGCGCTGGCGCTTCAGGATACCCTCTCCAATCTCTTCGCGGGGCTGAATATTCTGCTGGCGGGAAAACTGAAAGTCGGAGATTATGTGAAACTGGAAAACAATCAGGAGGGTTATATCACCGATATCACCTGGCGCAGCACGACCATCAGGCAGCTTTCGAATAATTTTATCATAATCCCCAATTCCAAACTGGCGACCACCATCACCACCAATTATCACCTGCCGGAGACAGAGATGTCGGTCATCGTGCAGATGGGGGTGGCGTACGACAGTGACCTGGAAAAGGTGGAAAGGGTTACGATTGAAGTAGCGCGGGAGGCGGAACGGGCGGTCGAAGGCGGCATAGCGGAGTTTGAACCGTTCATTCGGTATCATACTTTCAGCGACTCCAGTATCAACTTCAGCGTCATTTTAAGGGTTCGGGAATATGTCAATCAGTATCTTATAAAGCATGAATTTATAAAGGGGATACAGAAGAGATACAGGGAAGAGGGGATTGTCATACCGTTCCCGATTCGCACTCTCGACCTTCCCTCCGGAAGCAAAATCTCGCTGGAAAAGGAATGACGAAATGATTATAATGAAAGTCTATTTATGCAACTGGTAATCTCTATAGCATGACTGTTATCGACGACATAATCGAGCGCCAGGTGGAACTGGCTCTGATGGAAGATATCGGTCCGGGCGATATCACCACGCTCGGCTGCCTTCCTGACGGAGCGGGAAAAGGGGAGATTGTCGCCAAATCGGATGGCTTTTTAGCGGGGTTGCCGCTGGTGGAGACAGTCTTTTCCAAGCTCGACTCGAAGGTGAAAATGGAATGTCTTAAGTATGACAGCCAGCCTTTTCGGCGCGGCGATAAAATAGCGATTATTGAGGGAAACCGGCGGGCTCTTCTCACCGGCGAGCGGACGGCGCTTAATTTCCTGGGGCATCTTTCGGGAATCGCCACCTTGACATCAAAATTCGTGGAGAAATCCAGGGGAAGCGGAGTAAAGATTCTGGACACACGCAAAACGACCCCGGGATTGCGCCATCTGGAAAAGTATGCCGTTACCTGTGGAGGCGGCGAGAATCATCGCTACGGACTCTATGATATGGCGCTGGTCAAAGACAATCATATCGCCGCCGCCGGCGCGATTACCGCCGCCGTGGAAAGTCTCCGCAATTTCCTGCGGAGCCAGGAGTTCCAGGAGCAGTTTGTGACAAAGCCGGATGATATTGAAATAGAGGTGGAGGTGACCTCAGAGGCGGAACTGAAAGAGGCGCTCGCCTGCGGAATTGGCAGGCTACTGCTGGATAACCAGACCCCCGATGGCTTAAAGAAATTAGTCGATACTGCCCGGTCGCTTCAGCCAAAAGTGATTCTGGAAGCGTCAGGGAATGTTACCTTGGACAATATTGCAGCCATAGCGGCAAGCGGCGTTGATTTCATCTCTATCGGCGCCTTAACGCATTCGGCCCCGTCCTCTGATTTTTCAATGGAGTTTTCACGGTAAAATGAATCCCTTCAATCCGGAAACGACCGCCGACCGGGTTCTGATATTCTTGCGCAAGAAAATAGGCCAGCCGGTGGAGCCGAAGCGTTTGATCAAAGAACTCAAATGCTCCCCGGAAAACGTGGTGGAGGCAATAAGCGAGTTACGCAGCTGGGGGTACACCATCAAAGCTGACCGGAATGGACGATACACCCTTACGGGCATCCCCGACAGTTATCTCTCAGCAGAAATCGCCTACCATCTCGGGACCAAGATGATAGGCCGCAAGATTTATGCGTATCAGACTGTTCAATCGACTAATACCATAGCGGCGCAACTGGCGGCAATGAAAGCCCCCGAAGGAACCCTGGTGATTGCGGAACATCAGACCCGCGGGCGGGGACGGCTGGGACGGGAATGGCACTCTCCGGAAAAGGTCGGCCTCTACTGCTCGCTGATTCTTTACCCGAAAATTCACCCCACTCAGGCTCCCGGAATCTCTCTGATGACGGCGGTGGCGTTGGCGGAGACTATTAATTCATACGATGATATCGACGTCAAGATAAAATGGCCCAATGACGTTCTCATCTCCGGAATGAAAGCGGCCGGAATTCTAACAGAGCTTTCAGCTGAACTCGACCGGGTCGAATATGTGATAGTTGGAGTCGGTGTCAATCTGAATCAGAAAAGAAGCGATTTTCCGCCGGAATTGCGGGAAACGGCTACTTCCGTCCGTATCGGAACCAAAGAGAAGGTCAATCGCCGGGAATTTCTGCAAAGATTTCTGCGGAATTTTGAGAAAGAATACTTTGTCTTTCGCAAATCGGGCCTCAAAGAAGCCCGCAAGAGCCTTCTCCGATACTCCGCCCTGCTCAATCAGGAAATAAAGCTGAAAATGGGTCGTAAAACCATTACTGGCACCGTAATAGATATAGATGCCCTGGGACGATTGGTGCTTGATACGAGAGAAGGAATTATTCCTTTTAATGCCGGCGAGGTCTCGACACACTGAGTTTGTCCTCAAACCGATTGTATGTGAATTATTTCACTTGCAATCTCTTACGAAATTGTTATATTAAAGCGGATAAGTTTGATATAATTTAGAAGGTTTTATATGTATTCCGCGAAAGTTATCGAGCATTTTCAGAATCCCCGGAATGTCGGAGAGATTGAGGATGCCGACGGTGTGGGAACGGTGGGAAATGCCTCCTGCGGCGATATCATGTCAATTTATATAAAAGTGGAAAATGATATCATCACCGATATCCGATTCAAGACCTTTGGGTGTGGGGCGGCAATCGCCACCAGTTCCATAACTACGGAGCTGGTCAAGGGGCGGACAATTGCGGAAGCGGAAAGGCTGACTCGCAATCAGGTTGCGGAGGCGCTTGATGGACTTCCGCCTATCAAGATGCACTGCTCCAATCTTGCCACCGATGCTCTTCGCGCCGCCATCGAAAACTACCGCTCCCGGAAGGGCGGCAAGAACGCGTGAGAATCCGTCCGACAGCAACTTTAATTCTGTTCTTTTCGCTGCTTCTCATTCTATCCTGTATTCAAAAGGCGGAGCGTCCGGCGCGGACTGATTTCAGCCGTTACTTTCCGCTGGTGGATGGCGCTATATATCAGTACAGCGGACCACTCGGGAAGGCGGTCGTTTCCAGTCAGATTAATGACCTCTTCACGTTTACCTATTTCGACAGCGCCGGAAATATAACCGGTTGGAATGATTTTGTCCGCACCGACCATTCGGTCGGCTGGAAAAGCACTGTCAGCCGCGGCGGGAATCTTCCGGCGCTCTTTTTCGAACCGCCGATTCCGATTACCCCCTGGTCGCTGACCGTAGGCGATACTTTGCTCTTTTCGGCGGCGGAGATACGAAGCGATTCTCTCAATTCCCACCTTCGAACGCAGGCCGAACTGGAGATTATTGCTACCGAGCCGGTAACAACCCCGGCCGGAGGTTTTCAGGATTGCGTTGAAATAAGATTGTCTTTCAAGTCGCTCTATAGCCGGCAGGAGCAGTTGATTCAGGGGGACCTTTACTGGTGGTATGCAAAAGATGTCGGACTGGTGAAATATGCGTTTCCTCACGGCGCCGGTGAACTTGTCACGGCCCGGGTCGGAGGAAAAAGCTTTCCATAATCGAGATGGCGCGGGAGGAAGTGTAAGTGAAAAAGATAAATAAGGATATGACCATCGGCGAGATTATAGAACTGGTCCCGGAGGCAGGACCGCTTATCCAGAAATATTTCCATGGCGGATGCTATCAATGCCCGGCTATGAAACTGGAAACGCTGGAGATGGGGGCAATGCTTCACGGCCATGATATTGACGTCTTAATCGCCGAACTGGAAAGACTTCCGCAAAAAAAATAGCGTCCCACAATTCAAGGATTGAGGAATGCCGGAACTCCCCGAGGTTGAAACGGTCGTCCGCGGTCTGCGCCGGACAGTTCTTCATCAGACAATTGAATCGGTCTATCTGGAGCCGCCCAAAATTGCGCGGCGATATTTCGAGGGTAACCTCAAAAGTCTGGCCGGGTCCAGCTTTGTGCATATCCAGCGCCGGGGTAAAAATATCCTGATGGCGACCGACCAGGGAATGACTCTCTGGGTGCACCTTAAAATGACCGGGCATTTCTATTTTTTGCCCAAAGAAACCCCGATTGACAGACATGACCACCTTATCTTCTACTTCCGGGACAACGGTCATACACTGCGCTTCAACGATTACCGGAGATTCGGAAATATCCGGCTGATATCGACAAAAGAACTGAATCTGCAAAAAGAGCTAAAGGAATTGGGACCGGAGCCGCTGGAGATTCCTGCCGGCGACTTTATCGCCCGGTTTCGTTCGACCCATCGGATGATAAAGCCGGCTCTTCTGGACCAGACCTTTCTTGCCGGACTGGGGAATATTTATGCCGATGAGGCGTTGTACCTGGCGCGAATTCATCCCCGCCGTCTGACCGATTCCTTCTCCGCAAAAAAACTGGCTGAGCTTCATTCCGCGATTATCAGGGTGCTCCGGAAAGCGATTGACAAGATGGGGACATCGGTGGACAGTTTCGCCGGAGTTGATGGGCAACCGGGGGGATTCCAGAAATATCTTAAGGCGTATGGTCGTGAAGGGGAAAAATGCCCAAGATGCGGAGGGAGTATCCGACGAGAGAAAATAGGGAGTCGCTCGGCGCACTACTGCCCGCGCTGCCAGAAACTTCGTTAACTAAAGTGGCTTTGGATAATCATCAGGATAGAACAAAAAAAGTCAGAGTCCGATGACTCTGACTTTTTTATTGGGAAAATCGCGCCAGCCGCTATTTCGCTTCGGCTTCCCACTTAGCCAGTTCTTCACGGTTGCGCTGGCCAAACTTCTTTATCATCTCAACAATTTCCGGCTTATCAGAAGTCATCAGAACGATATCGGCGACATCGGTCTGGACATATTCCATTTTCGCGCCCGACATCATCAGCTTCCCGTAGTTTTCGCAATGACCGCACATCTGAACCTGGACTTTTCCAGCCGCCATATCTTCGCCGACCTGCTGCATCGACTTCATCGCCTCCAGATATGCCGCTTTATACTCCGGCTTTACGGTGGTGACCGCCATGACACCGTTGGAGATATCATAGTGGTTCCAGGTCATATTCTCAAGCAGCATGGTGTCTTTCACCAGGTGCTTGCAGAAGGAACAATTCGCCATATCAAACCACGGTTTCTCCGCGGCCGGTTTTTCCTGGGCGGTCGCTGCAGTCGCGACAAAAGCCAGAAGCCCCACCAACAAAAATGCAGGCTTTAATCCTTTCACAAATACTCCTTTCTTTGGAAGACCTTAATTTAGAGCTTGATTCTGCCTAATCATAAGAAATCGCCGACAGACTGTCAATCACATAGTAATTACGTCCTGCCGACCGTCTTTTAAGTAAGATTCCTGGGGGCTTTTTATGATTGTTGCCCGGAAATATTTTCATCCTTGCTTTTCGGGGAGATTCGCCCCGCTTCTTTAAGGGCTTTCCGGAGGAGAAACTCAATCTGGCCGTTGAGACTCCGAAATTCATCGTTCGCCCATTTCTGGACCAGATTGAGAGTCTCCTCATCTACCCGCAATAAAAATGACTTCCGTTCCGCCACGACTCAATGATACAATGTCCCGGTATTGACTACCGGCTGGGTTGAGGTTTCGCCGCATAAGACTACCAACAGATTGGAAACCATGGCGGCTTTTTTCTCTTCATCCAGTTCCAGTATTTTCTTGGTCGAAAGCTGCTCCAGCGCCATCTCAACCATCCCGACCGCCCCTTCGACTATCAACTGGCGGGCCGCAATGACCGCTCCGGCTTGCTGGCGGCGAAGCATCGCCTCGGCAATCTCCGGCGCATACGCCAGATGACTGATACGGGCTTCCAGCACTTCCACTCCCGCCTGCGCCAGCCGCTCCTGGATTTCTATCCGAAGTTGGTCCGATATTATTGCCGTGTGACCCCGCAGGGAAACGCGCTCGTCGTGGTGAGTGTCATACGGATGTTGAGTGGCAAGATTACGGACCGCCGCTTCACTCTGGATTTTTACAAATTCCTCATAATTGTCAACCTGAAAACAGGCCTCGGCGGTATCGACCACTTTCCAGACTACAATGGCGCCGATCTCTACCGGATTGCCGTCGACGTCGTTTACCTTGAGACGGTTAGTTTCAAAGTTGCGGACACGAAGAGATATCCGCCGCTTGGTATAAAGCGGATTTGCCCAGCGAAGTCCCGGCTCTTTGGCGGTCCCATTGTACTTGCCAAACAGCTGCAACACCCGCCCTTCGTTGGGATTGATAAAGAATAGTCCGGTCAAAAAAAAGATATCCAGCACCAGCAGTACGGTGAAGACAATCTTGAGCCAGGGGACAAGAATGATTATTCCGGCGATGAAAAAGAGACCAAGAAAAAAGAAGGTGATGAATGGTCCCCATCCGGAAATGGCTTTGCGTTCTTTTTCTTTTAGCATTTAGTTTACCTCCTTGCTATCGTTATGATATTATAATGATATCATCGGATTGTCAAGGAAAATCTTTACCTTTATCCACAAAATTGTATATTTTATTGATATATAAGCAATTACAATAAATGAAAACGGAGGATTTCATGGCTCAGCCATCTCTTTTCTGGCTTCTTCTGTTCGTCTTAACCGCAGCCGCTGTAACTGGAGGTGCTCTCGCCCCCGCTGAACAACTGGCGACAATGACCTGGATGGAGGGTAAATGGACCGGACTATTCGGCGGCAATCGGTTTGAAGCGACCTACTCTTCGCCCGAAGGCGGGGCGATACTTTCGATGAATAAGGAGTTTCTTGAGGGACACCCCTGCTACGTCGAATTCGAACGATTTGGGTACGATGACACCGGAGCATTTCTTATCCCGTACCCCGGCGGCAGGCCGAAAGATATCAAATTCCGCCTGATTGGGTACGACCCTGCTGTCAGGCGGGCATCGTTTCAGAACAGAGAGAATGATTGGCCAACGGATATCATCTATGAAAGGGTCAGTGAGGACTCTTTATTTATCACTCTGAGCGGACCTGCCAAAGATAGTGACAGCGCGAAAACGATGCAGCTGCGGCTGGGAAAGAAGTAAACCTGGACTTTCTTAAGTTCGCTTAAGCCTGACCCGTCGTACGGTGGTATTTGACTCGGTGAGTACTTTCACAAAGTAAATCCCCTCCGGCTCGGAAGATATATCGAGCGGAAGGAAGGCTTCTTTGACAGCTTTGTAATCGCGGCGAAAAACTATCTTACTGCTGTCTTCACTCCAGATTTCCAAGCGGAAATCAGATTTCTCATTGAAGAAGATATCGAGGTTGAACTTACCGGAATTGCGCGCCGGGAAAGGGGTAACCAGAGGAAGGGTATCCTCCGGGGGCATCGGAGGAGGGTTCTCTTGTACCAGGAAGGAGAAGTTTATCTCGCTTCCAAAATCAGATAAGAACGATTTCAGAAGCCTCCCCTGCATATCAAGGAGCCTGACAAAGCCATAGCCCCCTTCGGGATTGAACCAGAAATCGAGCCCATCGCCGGCAGTGTCGCCGAAAAGAAAATTATAACATCCCGGCGCCAAATGCAGGGTATCATAGTATATTCTCGCCGAGTTCAATGTCCCCAGTTTTCTCTCTGCGATAACTTCTCCCGGCTCATCGCTTAATCGATAAAAATTATGACTGGAATCCTGATTGGCGCGAAAATTTAGTATAAAATCAGTTCCCAGCAATGGAACCGCCGTAGCAGCGGTAATTGCCGAATTATCCGGCAGGTATTCATCCGTCTGACCGTTGGGCATATCAAGTCTTATGAGATAGTCACGTTTTTCCCCACGCGGTACGATAGTGCCGGGGAGCGTTATCTCCACTGATTTCTGGGGTGTCAAATTCCCGCTCCAGTTATATACGGAAGTCTCTTCCCCAATAAATCCATATGTCACGGCAAATGATGTAATCTTCTCGCTTCCGTTGTTCCTGACTATTATCCGCGGATTAGCGCAGACCGGATTCCGGCGGGAGTATTCATCCCGGTCGTTCGGAGCAATCAGCTCTTCCAGCGTAATGTCGTACCGCGCCGACGGCGGCGCGTAATAGAACAGGTAGGAGTAGATATAGAAATTGGCGGTTGGATTTTTGGGATTCAGGTACGGCTCCATATCGATATTGACTCTAATCAAAGTATCCCCCAGAATCGGATAGTCATAAATATCGGGATACGCCAGCGCCCCGGGGCACCAACCGGCGCGGTCAAAAATCCAGGTGCCAGCCTGAGGATAGAGCGGATTCTCGCCGCATTCGCGCCAGATAAATCTTTCATTAATGAGAGAATCTCCGATGTAGAGCCGCCGGTATTTGCGGCAGAATTCGGCGCAGTTTTCCTGCGCATCCATTCCGTGACCGGTCTGCAGAATCCGCACACGGGCGAGGGCGGCGTCATATTTATTCACTAATGAAACCGGTGAAAGAAAGTTTTCGATAGGGCGGGCGGAGTCGCCATAAGGGAACGAGCCGCACCAGAGGGTATCGAAACCGAGACATTTCATCGCCGGAGGACCTTCCGTTATTTCAAAGTCGAGGGTAACTACCCACCCCCGGTCATCATTTTTCTCATACCCGGTATGATTGAATTCAATTTCGACCGAATCATGCAGCAGAATTCCGAAATCGGTAATATCGGTTTGCCAGTCAAATTGCCAGTCCGGTCCAAAACGCCATCCATAAGGAGATATCATCCGGGCGATTTCTATCTTGCCGGTGTCGGCATCCTGTGAGCCGCGGCGGCGGATAAAGATATTATCGATATAGTCCCATTCGCCGCAGTGAAGAGAATCGGGGCACTGGTAGCGGATATGCAGAAAGACTTTGCGGTATTCGATTGCCGTCGAGGGGAAAAGCGCCCAGGAACGATACGGGTTGTAACCGCGCGAGGGGTCGGTGACTACTTTCATGCGGTCATGCGAGACTATATGAGTAATGTCTCCATCAGCGGCGACGGCGGCGGCAGAAAGGAGAATGCCTGTTATCAAATAGTTAATGAGGCGGAGAATTATGAAATTCCGCATCCCCGGGAATCAGCAGCTTGGTTTACGGTTGGTGATAGCGGGCGATATCTCCTTCTTGCGGGCGGCGGCAATCTCGCGGACCGCCGCAACGGCATGCTCGATATCGCCATCAGTAGTGAACGGTCCCAGGCCAAAGCGGACCGCCCCTTTGACGGCGTCGGTGCCGAGCTGCTCATGGACAAGAGGAGCGCAATGAAGCCCGGTGCGACAGGCGATGTTATAATCTACGTCAAGCATGGTGCCGGTGTCGGAGGCTTCAAGTCCCTCGATATTGAACGACAGCACACCGATATGGTCGGTCAAATCCTCCTGGCAATAGAGAATCACTCCGTCAATTTCGCGCAAGCCATCACGCAGTTTTTTGAGCAAAAGGTCTTCCTGATGAGCGATATTCAGGAGCCCTTTCTTTTCAATCCACTCGACACCGGCTTTCAGTCCGGCGATACCCATCAGGTTGCCGGTGCCATATTCGAGGCGATAGGGATATTCATCGAGATGCCCCCGAAGGGCGGAGCGAACTCCGGTGCCGCCGGCGCGGGTGTGACGGATATTAACACCGTCGCGGACATATAGCCCGCCGATACCCATAGGACCCATAAGCGATTTATGACCGGTGAAAGCGAGGATATCGATATTCATTTTTTGCATATCGATAGGAAGTTTCCCGGCAGTTTGGGAGGCATCAATAAGAAAAGTAACTCCCCGTTCGCGGCAGATTGCGCCGATTTCTTTGACAGGTTGAACGGTACCGATGACATTGGAGCCATGATTGACCGCAACCAGACGAGTATTCTTTCTGATTTTGCGCCCGATATCGTCAGGGTCGACAAATCCTTTCCGGTCAAAAGGGATATAATCGACTTCAACTTTATGGTCGCGCCAGCAATGATATAAGGGGCGAAGGACAGAGTTGTGCTCAATGGTAGTGCTGATGGCATGGTCGCCTTCTTTAAGAGAGCCGAAGATGGCGAGATTTAGGGCATCGGTGGCGTTATAAGAGAAAACCAGGCGATTATGGTCGAGGCCGCCGTTGAAAAAGCGAGTCAAGAGACGGCGCGTGTCATCGACAATGTTGCCGGCATAAATACAGAGGTCGTAACCGGAACGACCGGGATTGACGCCGTAATTGCGGTAGGCATGGTCCATCGCGCGATAGACCTCCTCCGGCTTTGGAAAGGTAGTAGCCCCGTTATCAAGATAAATCAATTTGTCCATTAAGATAATCTCATGCTGGCGGTCATAATTTCTGTAATTATAACATTATTACCTTACAAGTCAAGAGGTTGGGAGCAGACGAATATCCGAACATTAGCCGCAATAAAGTTGTTTAGGAATTAATTCATCAAAGCAGAAAATCATTTTGTTGAGAGAAACAGAAAGGAAAAGCAATGAAAGTTGGAATTTTAGGCTCGGGAATGGTAGGACAGTCGCTGGCGCGGGGGTTCGCCGGTCTGGGATACGATGTCAAGGTGGGGACTCGCGACATATCCAAGCTTGAGAAATGGCAGAAGGAACTAAATTCGCCAAAAGTCTCACTCGGTTCTTTCGCCGAGGCGGCATCATTCGGGGAGGCGCTGGTTCTTGCCACGCATGGCGTAACAACTCTGGCAGCGATCGATATGGCGGGCAAAGAGAAATTTGGCGGGAAAATGGTCATTGACGCCACCAATCC
This sequence comes from Candidatus Zixiibacteriota bacterium, assembly GCA_040753495.1. NCBI lineage: Bacteria > Pseudomonadati > Candidatus Zixiibacteriota > Candidatus Zixiibacteriota bacterium. The sequence goes on along the minus strand of JBFMEF010000037.1, from coordinate 8,007 downwards.
GCTTGACTTCTCGAAAGGGGTACCGCCGAGATTTGCGGCGGAGCTGGGGAATTCGCTGGGGGAGCAGATACAGAGATTTATTCCGCAAGCGAAACTGGTCAAGGCGTTCAATACGGTAAATGCCTTAACGATGATAAATGCTCATCTGGAGGAAGGACGTCCCGACCTCTTTATCGCCGGCAATGATGACTCCGCCAAGAAATGGGTGGAAGAATTAGCGCAGAAATGGGGATGGAATTCCTGCGTCGATATCGGAGGTATCGCCGAATCGTTCTGGCTGGAGGCTTTTGCGATGCTCTGGATTATCTATGGATTCAAGAACAATAATTGGACACACGCCTTCAAACTGCTGAAGAAGTAAGGCGGCAATATCAATCGGCTGTGGCGGTTCATTATCAAATCATATTGCGGTGAAACATAATCGGCGACTCCACGTTAATTTCTGTGTAATCGAAAGGAGTAAGGTGATGAATCGCGTTGTCAAATCTTTCTGGATAACCGGACTATGTCTGGTTGTTGCCGTTTCCGCTTATTCGCAGACCGGGCTGACTGACCCGTATGAGATACTGAACAAACATATCGAAATGAACGGCGGACTGGAGCGTCTTAAAGCGGAGCGTTCGCAGTATATGGAGGGAACGCTGGCGGTGGCCGGTCTCAGCGGGACCATTAAAATCTGGACAAAGAAACCGGACCTCTCCCGCGCCGATGTTGACCTGGGAATATTGAAGCAGTTTCAGGGAAGCAATCCTGAATTCGACTGGGTGCTTGACTCCAACGGGAAACTTCAGAAAATAACCACTTTTGATGAGCCGACGCTGAAGCGAAAAGAACTGAAGAAACGAATGGCGGAGCTGGAATACCTTAACCCGCAATCGGAAATTTTCAAGGTTTCATATGACGGAATGGCTGATGTCGAGGGCAAAAAATGCTATGCCATCAAAATTGCCAACGCTCTCAACAGCGATATCTACACCAGTTTCATAAATGCCGAAAATTTTATGCTGGAGAAGACCAGCGCCAAAGAAGGGGAAGACGGGACCGATTCCTATTATGGCGACTACCGCGAAATCGAGGGGCTGAAAGTTGCCTTCAAGATAAAGGAAATCCAGCATCTGACCGGTCAAACTCAGGAGATTACAATCAGCGAGTATCGCTCAAACCCCGAGATTGAGCCATCCCAGTTCTATCCTCCGGGAGAATCACGCAAAGACTACCGCTTTACCAATGGCGTCAACGCGGAAAATATCCCCTTCCGTCTATCCGGGAATCATCTCTATATCCCGGTTACAGTCAACTGCAAAGAGCGGTACTGGATACTGGACACCGGGGCGGGGATGTCGGTCATCAGCAAAGAGTTCGCAGAAGAGCTGGGATTGGAACTCAAAGGGGATATGAAAGGAAAGGGCGCCGGCGGCTCCGTTGACATTTCATTCGCCACGCTTCCTTCGCTGAGTCTTCGAGGTATTGAATTCGACCAGCAGACAGTCGCTGCAATCGATATGACAGAACTAAACCGCCTAATCGACATCGAAAGCGCCGGCATTCTCGGATTTGACTTTCTCTCGCGATTTGTGACCAAGGTGGACTATGCCGCGCAGCTGGTCTCTTTCTATGACCCGGAGACGTTCAAATACGAGGGACCGGGCGCGGAACTGCCTCTCTATTTCAAGAACAGTGTTTTTATGGTGTCGGCAAATCTCGACAATGAACACTCCGGCTCGTGGCTGTTTGATCTGGGGGCATCAAATACGTCGCTTGACGGCGGCTACGCGCTAAGAAAAGGGTTCACAAACCGCACCGGGGTAGAGCGACTGGGACGAGGCGCCGGGCAGGAGTATCGGTCCAAAGTGGTCAGATGCAAGAGCCTGGAACTGGGTGGATTTGTTATTGATAATCCGATAATCGGAACTGAGATTTCCAAAGTCGATACCGCCCATGTCTCCGACGAGATTGGGACCTTGGGAAATACCACCTTCCGGCATTTTGTAATTTATTGCGATTATCACCGGGAAAAAGTGATACTGGAAAAAGGCGCCAATTTCAACAAGGAGTATCCGGTGGATCGCTCCGGGCTTCAGTTAAAACGCGGCTCCGGGAAAAATATCGAGGTTCTCTTTGTCGCCGGCGGGACACCCGCAGAAAAAGCGGGATTCCAAACCGCCGATATCATAAAATCTATCAACGGCATCAGGATGGAACAGCTGGGTGAACTGAGTCAATTGCGGCTGCTCCTTTCCGAGAAAGCCGGAACAGAATATAGTTTTGCGGTGGAGCGCGGCGGGAAGGAACTGCGACTGAAACTGAAACTGGAGAATCTTCTCTGAGTAACCCCGCCGCCGGAATGCGGCGCCAACCCGGTTATAAATACTTTCTGCCTGAACGGCTTGCGATTACGCCGGCTGCTTCGTAGATTTATGAAAAAGGAGAACGAAATGCCGGTTCGCAAGTTCAGTGAAATAGAAGAGACTGAAGTGAGTTCAGGGGACGTGCTGGGGGTCACCAAAAAAGTCCCGATAGGAATTAAAGAGGGCTGGGAAGGATACACCCTCAGAGTATTCAGGATTACCCCGGGAGGTCATACCCCAAAACATCAGCACGACTGGGAGCATGTCAACTATGTCATTTCAGGGAAAGGACGTCTGATGATAGACGGCGTCATGCATGAAGTGGCGGAGAAAGATTTCGCTCTGGTGCCGCCCAATAAGATTCATCAGTTCCAGAATCCGTACGACAGAGATTTTGAATTTATCTGTATCGTTCCCAACCGCGGAGAGTACTGATTCTCTATAGACAGGGAACGCTTTTTCTTTGCGAGCCTTGAACTTCGGGGGTAATTGAACCGCTTAATCTGACAATCGCAAGAGTTTGGCGGAACATTTCCGGGGATAATTTTGTCTTCATCTGATAGAGGGACAGACGATTAAAATTCCTGGCATCTACACCCGTAGAGAAATAGAGGTGTCCAGCAATGAAAACCGGCAGAATGCTTCAGATGATTCTGGGAGTGATGGCTATAGTCAGCATCGTATTTATGTTGAGGTCAGAAGGAACCTCGGAGGAAAAAAAGATGACATTGAATAAATTGACTCCCGAAGAAGAGCGGGTAATAATTCACAAGGGGACCGAGACGCCGTTTACCGGCGAATATTATAAGCATAAGGAAGCCGGAACATATACTTGCAAACAGTGCGGAGCGCCCCTTTACCGCAGCAGCGACAAATTCGATTCCGGCTGCGGCTGGCCGAGTTTCGATGACGAAATCCCGGGAGCGGTGAAGCGGACGACCGACGCCGACGGGATGCGGACGGAAATCACCTGCGCCAAATGCGGGGGACATCTGGGGCATGTCTTTGAAGGAGAAAGGTTCACCGAAAAAAATGTCCGTCACTGCGTCAATTCGATTTCGCTCAATTTCGTACCGGCATCTCAGGAGGTCAAAACCGAGAAAGCATATTTTGCCGGTGGTTGCTTCTGGGGCACCGAGTATCTTCTGGAGCAGGTCGAAGGGGTAATTTCAACCCGGGTCGGCTATATGGGAGGAAAAACCAGGAATCCTACCTATAAAGAGGTCTGCTATGAAAACACCGGGCATGCCGAGGCGGTTGAAGTGGTTTTCGACCCGACCAAGACCGATTATGAGAAACTGGCGCGATATTTCTTTGAAATTCATGACCCAACGCAGCTGAACAGGCAGGGACCTGATGTCGGCGACCAGTATCGCTCGGCGGTTTTTTATGTCGATGAAACTCAAAAACAGATTGCCGAGAAATTGATAAAGATTCTGAAAGACAAAGGGTACAAAGTGGTCACCGAAGTGACCAAGGCCGGCGAGTTTTTCGAAGCGGAGAAATATCATCAGGATTATTACAACTACACCGGCAAGGAGCCATACTGCCATTTCTATCAGAAGCGATTCTGATGTTTTGAAAAGAGAGAGAAGAAGAGACGAATAAGTCTGCCGCTCATTTTGCGGGCTTCTGGTACATTCGGTATGCTCAGCGGTAGAGATATGGCGAGAGTTTGAGATTGGGTGGGGCGGGCAGATTAAAATTTAGACTCTTTGGCAAGTATGTCAAAGGGTTCCTTGTGTACAGGGCATAGTACCGTTTGTAGCGCCTCGCGGAATCCGGAACCATTCGGGAGTTAATTCCCGATTGACAAAATGGTTCTCAATGTCTTGATTTATATTTCAATACAAAACGGAGTGACTTTGGATACCTGGAAGTTCTATAATATCACGCATAAAAAGCACCTCGTCTGCAATCCGACAAGCGAGGCCAAACTGGCACACCTTGTCAGAATTCTGGACCTTCCGAAAGGGGCCGAAGTGGTCGATATCGCCTGCGGCAAAGGAGAGTTTCTGATTCGACTGGCTGAGGAATATGAAGTCAGAGGGGTGGGAGTAGATATTTCTCCCTACTGCATTGAAGATTGCAGAAAGAAGGCCGCCGAGAGAGTGTCCGGAGCTGATATCAAATTCACTGAGATGGACGGCGCCGAGTTCAGGCCTGAACAACCTGCAAGTCTGCATCTGGCGTCTTGCATCGGGGCGAGCTGGGTGTTCAAAAACCACAGTGAAACGGTAAGAAAATTGAAAAGTTGGGTTATCCCGGGCGGCCTGGTAGTCGTTGGGGAGCCATTCTGGCTCCATGAACCAGCACAGGAATATCTGGAGGCATCAGGCCTTAAGAGAGAGAGCTTCGGAACCCATGCCGATAACGTCAAGGTTGGAGAGAAGCAGGGGCTGAAACTTGTTTATACTATTGTCAGCGACAAGAATGACTGGGATCAATACGAAGGGCTGCAGTGGTTGGCGGCCGACGAATACGCCCGTCAGAATCCCAACGACCCGGACATAACCGAACTCTTGAACCGAGTGATGTCGGACAAGAACAACTATCTCAAGTGGGGCAGAGATATTATAGGGTGGGCGATTTATATTTTCAGAAGTGATGAATGAGGCAACCGAGCGGGCCCAGTATTCATTATCTCAATATTCTCCAATACGTTCTGTCAAGAATAGCATAATTTGATAGCACTTTGAAGGTTCACTGTACAAATGATTGGGGGGAGTGAGGGCGGGGGTGCCAGCAAAGTAAGCTGCTGTGGTACAAGTAATTTCATGCTTTTGACTTATTAAATGCTCAGAACTCGTTTCACCAATCAGATTTATGATAAGAATTCGTGCAAGCGTAATGAGGTTGCTAATTGGAATCGTTTATATTAGCTTTTATTGATCCCTAGCCGAGTTAATTTTTAGTGTGCAAATGCGTTCACTCAATCAATGCCGATTCGGGTATGGGAGTTTAGCCGCAATTCTGTGCCGGAAAATTGTAATAGGAAATTTCGTAATCATCTTCAGCTGGCCAAAGAAAGGTTTGTGCATATGCGATTTTTTAGGAATCTCTTCAGAGTGATAATTGAATCATATTCAAATACCCATTCTCTGAATTGGATTGAAGCCTCTGAAAATCCTTGGGGCAGTAAATTATTAGATTTACGACCTATCACACAGAAAGTGCTCTCCTGGTCCGATGACCCCCAAATGGCGGCGAATGTAATTTCCTTTAGTTCGGATGATGGGACTTCATATATCAATCAAGAGCCTGAATCAGGCATTGAGATGACGGCCGATATATCTTTCAATGTTGATCCGATTCTTGCACCGGGAGTACTATTTCTTCCGCGAGCAATGGAAAATAAATGGGCGATATTCTACCATCAAAACAAGATCATTTTCGTTCGCAGTTGGTTAAGAAAGGTAGTTGCGACCGCTGACTCCACCCAACAAAATGGTCGGCTCCATATCCATAAGATTAAAGGACAACTTTGTGATGAAAATGAACCGGAATTCATACGAGCAATCGCAAGATATCTGCTGATTAGTCATGCTATTGGTGAAATATTTCCCGCACCACTCCCCAAAGTTCTCTCCTCGGACCAGAAGGCTGCTAGCTTATGGGCATTATCTTTATACGGTAATATGGCTAAAGTCGGGACTTTCACCTCAAATCTTAAGGGTTGGACTGAATCACCTTTGCGCTCCCTTTCTCTTCTGCACATCGCCACTGCTAGAAATGAATTGGATAAAATTGACTTACAAGTTGAAAATGGCATCCCTATTGATATTCTCGCTGCAGACGGCCTTGCGCCGCTCCATTGGTCTCTAGAATCAGAAGGTACACAAGCAATGCAACATCTGCTTAAATTAGGGGCGGACTTGGATGTCAGGTCACTCCAAGGTGCAACACCTATGATGAATGCCGTGCAATCAAAGAAGATTCAACATTTGAACTTATTGATTTCCTCTGGTGCAGATGTCAACGCCCGAGATAATAGGGGCTTTACATCTATACATCGCGCAGCTGAAATGGGGCACTTAGAAATTGTTGAGTTATTATTGAAGAGTGGAGCTGATCCCAATATTTCAGCAGAGGGTCAAACTCCTCTTTCACTTGCAGAGATGAGGGGGGAGAGAAAAATTGTGGGTTTGCTTCGGGAATATAGATAGAACGCAGCTTATTATGTCCCGCAGGTCGCTTAATAGAGCTGCGAGAATAGACTGCGGGGCAACGAACGCGATGTCATTTGGGGCCCGTTCATTGGGGGCTGATTTCTTCTGCTATGTTGTCAACTGCAAAAGAAGAAGCGAAAAGTTTCAAGCATTGCATAGTCAACTCTGCATTGATTTTTATGACCCCGCCGGGTGGCGCGATTTTTTTATTGGAGGACTACCTGTGAACCCTTGCATTCGTAATATATCTGGTCTAGGAAACCGATGCAAAAGGGGGGAGCCGGTTCAAACGACAGCGCTGCTAATCGAACTGTGATAAAGAGGAGGAATTATAATGGATAACCAAAGGGTCTTTGCGATGAAATTTGCGAGTGTATATCCGATGTACGTTCAAAAAGCGGAACGGAAAAATCGCACGAAAGAGGAAGTTGACCGGATAATCTGCTGGCTGACCGGATATGATAAGGCGGGATTGCGGAAACAGATCGACCAGGGAAATGACTTTGCGACCTTCTTTGCGCAGGCTCCCGCGCTTCATCCGAAGAGTTCGCTTATTAAGGGGGTTGTCTGTGGCGTGCGGGTAGAAGAAATCAAAGACCCGCTAATGCAGAAAATTCGGTACTTGGACAAACTGATTGATGAACTCGCTAAAGGGAGAGCAATGGAGAAAATTCTGCGGCAATAGTTTGTCTTGCCACGATTAGCTACGGCGACCAGTGGGGCTGTCATGCCCGCTTATAATCCAGTCTGGACGGCTTCGTATTGTGCCAGCGACTCGCTAAGAAGGTGCCATGTGTGACACCCCGGCATGGCGCGCTCGAAACCGATGGGGTGAAAGCATTAGGCATTTCCCTATTGGCATGTTTTTCAAAGGACTCCGCTGATTGTAGAGTAACTTGATTCAATTCAAAAGGCAAATTGTACAGAAGCCAGGGGAGAGCAAGGTCGATGCTGCTTTGTAGCATCTTGTTGAAACACAATTAGTAACCTATCCTTCCTGTCAATCAGGTTTCTTAACACTTCTGGAACTACGACTCAACGGTCCCCTTTAGTGCACTTTCCCATTGAGTAATCCCTGTGGAATGGCTATCATATGGCAAATGGTAATATGACTCATAACAGAAAGGGGTTTGCGATGCATAAACTCGTCGTCGCCGTATTGCTTGGCGGGATATTACTTGTTGCTTCAGGTTCTGCTTTCGGTCAAGAATCAGCTGAAGAAGCAATCAAAAAACGTATTATGCAATATGAAGCAGCCAGCAACGCGGGCAGGGCAGACAGCATGGCGGCCATTTATGCGGTCGATGGCACTCATACTTTTGCAAACGGCGTAACTCTCCGCGGGCGTGCCGAAATCGCAATTGGTCTTAAGGAGCAGTATGCCGGAATGCTTAAGGGCACGCAGATGGCAATCACCCCGCTTCAGATTCGCCTGCTATCAGCTGATGTAGCCGTTGAGGAGGCGTCTTTCGTAATTTTTGGTTTGAAAG